>JAPOYU010000011.1 GCA_026706395.1 Chloroflexota bacterium | reverse complement strand
CGGTGGTGCCCGTCTCCTTAAAGCTCGCTATCACAATAGTTAATCGATACCTGACGCGCGATCGAGATTAGCTATGGCGACCATGACCTGGGAAACTCGGCATAAACTGATCATCAGCCTGCGCTACACGCTGTTAATCCTGATTTCGGCCATCTTCATTTTTCCGATTGTTTTTATGGTCGTCTCTTCCTTGAAGCCTGATCTTCAGTTGCTGCGCGACTCCGGCTCGCTGATGGCTTTTGTGCCCTATGGCGATATTTCGCTCAACAACTACGCATTCGCAGTCGAGCGCGTGCCGGTCATACAGTTCGCCTTCAATTCGATTTTCACCACTGTCGTGGCGGTACTGGCCAGCATCCTGCTCAATTCGATGGCGGCTTTCTCCTTCGCCTTCCTGAGGTGGCGCGGGAAAAAGCTGATGCTGACGCTGATTATTGCCACCTTCATTGTGCCCTTCGAGGTGATCGCCATACCGTTGCTGCTGGTCGTCAACAACTTGCCTTGGATCGGTCCCGACGGTTTGAAGATCGGCTGGCTCAACTCCTACCATGTGCAGATTATTCCCTTCATCGCTGATTCGCTGGGCATCTTCCTCTTTTACCAGTATTTCCGCGACCTTCCCGACGAACTGGTTGAGGCGGCGCGGATTGATGGCGCCAGCATCTGGCAGCTTTTTACGCGAATCATCATGCCGATTTCCGGTCCCATCCTGGCGACTGTCGCCATCTTGAAATTCCTCCTCATGTGGAATGCCTACATTTGGCCCCTGATGGTCGTCCGCACGGAAGAGTTGCGACCGATCATGGTCGGTCTGCAATACTTCTTCCAGCGTTACACGTACTGGGGCGAGATAATGGCTTACCTGACCCTGGTGACGATCCCGGTCTTGATCTTCTATTTGGCGCTGCAGCGCGCTTTCATCGAAAGCATCGCCACTTCGGGCATCAAGGGCTAGGCCCGGCGCAATCAGCCGAACAGCCCCGCTCGCAGCTTTTCCATCTTGCCTGTCAAGTCCTCCAGGTGCCCATACTCATGAACACAGAGGCCGCGGGCGGCATAGTAGACGGATTCCCCCCGTTTCTTGCCTTCCGGCTGAGCGGTCCGTTCCCACTGCTGCGGACTCAGCCCATGCAGGACATTCAGCAGCGCCCGCCGATTGAAGTTGAAATAAGCGAACAAGTCCGGCAGACCGAAGGCCTCGTAGCGCAGCAGTTTACCCCATTGGCGCTCGGCATGAATGCGCGGCATGAATGGCTCATTCGCCGCAAGCGCATAGTAGATCGGAATCGTACCCCGCTCGGCGCAATATATCAGATGGGTCAGATCACGTTTGAAACTGCGCTCGCCTTCGCCCAGGGGACGCGTCAAAGCCTTCTCAGAAAGATCATCGCTAAGATCTCTTAACCTGGCTGGCGTGGCGGCCAGAACATCAAGCACAATCTCGATGAGTTCGCTGGACGGGGTGGTGGCCAGTCGCTTGTGCAGCGCCGCTTTCGTCATGGGGCTTGCGGCCATCAACTCATCCTCTGCAAGTCGATCAGACGGACCATTTTTGTCTCGCCGTCGTCGCCGGCAACCGGCGTATAGAGTTCATTCTTATCTTGCAGGCGGTCCAGGAAGAGCACTCCGTCCAAATGGTCAATCTCGTGATGAATCACGCGGGCGTCCATGCCATCGACGCGCCGGACGATCTCCGCGCCGTCTTCGCCCAATGCGCGGAAGCGGATCCAGCTGGGTCGAGGCGTATCCCAGGTGTAAATGTCGGGGATGCTCAAGCAGCCGTCAAAGCCGGTTTCCGGCGCGCCCGCTTCGATTATCTCGGGATTGATCATCGTCAGCATCGGCTCTTCGTCGGCGTCGTCATTCTGGCCGAATTTCACGACGGTGACGCGCCTGAGCGATCCAATTTGCGGGGCGGCGATGGCGGCGCCGGGTAGCGACTCGAGCGTGTCCTTCAAATCCTGTATCAGGCGGATAAGCCGCTTGTTTCTCAAGTTCGCCACCGGCTTGCTGACTTGCCGCAGTTGCGCCTCGTCCCCCGGATAATACATCAATCGCTTTACGGCCATGGTCTCAGGTTGCGCGCTCGCTGCCTGCTGATGCGCTTGGACTTTAGCATAGATGCCGGCGTAATTGGAGTTTGGCTGTACTATCGGCTAACGTGAATATGAACCATCGTCGAAGATGCCGGTGGGGTGGCAGCCGCGCCCGGCCGCCGCCGCCTCGGCTTCGAGCCGCTTGAATTCCTCGTAGTGCAAATCGTTGGGCGGATAGAGCACAACCTCAGCGAATCCCTGCTCGACCAAGACGCGCTCGACCATGATATCGCCGACATAGACATAATGCAGCAGCCGCCCGAAAGGATCGGTCAACTTCTTGCTGTGCACCAAGCGCACAGTCTTGCCAGCAACCAGATCCGCGTTCGCCTGCGTCGATTCGTCGAAGCACGGTTGATCGCGCTCGGGCGTATTGATCTGTACATAACGGATGCGCTCCGTCTTGCCATTGAGTTCCACATCGATGGTATCGCCGTCAATGACCCGGGTGACTTGCGCGATTTCACTTTTGCCTTCCGCGCTTCCGCTCGCAGTAGGCTGCGATTCGGAGGCGGATATGCCCGCGATGGCCGTCCCCACTTGCACGGCGACTTCTGTGCTAATCTGTGGCGCCATCTCATCACTTATTTCAGCGGCCAGGGCACTACAGCCAGCGACGCAAATTGCTGCTAGAAGGAAAATCGAAATTCGAAACCACATCTTGTCACTCGCTCCCGTTAGTGAACCATTGCACTATGTCTCTAACTATACCATATATAGTACAAATGTGCTATTCTGGCCACGAGCCAGATTCGCTGCTGGTATAATCGGCTGCGGAATATTGCGAGGATCGTTCGCGTGAGCCTTCGCGCCAAGAAATTTCTGTCTTTCTATCGCCCGTATCTGGGCTTGCTGGCGCTGGATCTTTTCTGCGCCTTCATCATCTCGGCGATTACGCTGATCCTGCCGCTCTGCGTCCGCTATATCACGCAGAACTTGCTCGACGCCGGCGCGGCAAATCAACTGCGGGACATCGCTCTGATGGCGGCGATTATGCTGGCGCTGGTCCTGGCGCACACCCTCTGCAATCTCTTTGTCGATTACAAGGGGCACATGATGGGCGCGATGATGGAGAGCGACATGCGGCGTGAACTTTTTGCGCATCTACAGAGGCTCTCATTCAGTTTTTTTGACGACCGAAAGACGGGCACACTGATGTCGCGCATCACCAACGATCTATTCGCCATATCGGAGCTGGCGCATCATGGTCCGGAAGATCTGTTCCTGGGCATACTCAAGTTTGTCGGCGTCTTCCTGATTACGCTCGCCATCAACCCGGCTCTTAGCCTGATAATCCTTGTCTTCCTGCCGCTAATGTTCATTTACGCATTGCATTTCAATCGAAAGATGAATCGCGCTATGCGTTTGAGCAAGGAACGCGTAGCCGAGGTCAATGCGCAGATAGAAGACTCGCTGGCGGGCATACGGGTCGTGCAGTCTTTCGCCAATGAGGCCCTGGAGCAGGCGAAGTTCGATGAGGCGAATGCGCGCTTCGTCGAGAGTCGCCGACTCGAATACAAGAGCGAGGGATTGTTTTACGGCGGCATGGATGCTTTCACGCAACTGATGACAATCGTGGTGGTGGTCTTCGGCGCCGTCGCCATCGTCCATGCCGCGCTGGACTTGCCGGACCTGATCACGTTTCTGCTTTACGTCGGCATTCTGATCGAGCCGATCAGGCGGCTGGTCAATTTCGCTCGCTGGTATCAGGAAGGCATAACCGGCTTCCAGCGCTTCATGGACATGCTCGAGTTGCCGCCCGCGATCCAGGAGCCGCGCGATGCCTTGACGCCGGCGCGCCTTCGCGGTGAACTGGAGCTGCGGAATGTCACCTTCACCTACCGCGACGAATATGGCACGGTCTTTCGCGACTTGTCGCTGCGCATCGCAGTCGGCGAATATGTGGCGCTGGTCGGCGCTTCGGGCGTTGGCAAGACGACATTGGGCACATTGATCCCGCGCTTCTACGATGTTACCGGCGGGCGGATCACTCTCGACGGCGTGGACATTCGCGAGTACAGCCTGGCCTCCCTGCGCCGGAACATCGGCACTGTCGATCAGGATGTCTATCTCTTCGGGGCGACCGTCGCCGAGAACATCCGCTACGGCAAGCTGGATGCGGACCGCGGCGAGATCGTGGCGGCGGCGAAGCAAGCGAACGCGCATGACTTCATCATGGCGCTTCCACTGGGCTACGACAGCGAAATCGGGCAGCGCGGCATCAAGCTCTCGGCGGGCCAGCGGCAGCGCCTCAGCATCGCTCGCTTGTTTTTGAAAGATCCGCCGTTGATCATCCTCGATGAAGCCACCAGCGCGCTCGATAATGAGAGCGAGCGAGTCGTGCAGGGGTCGCTAGAGCGCTTGATCGAGAATCGCACCACGCTTGTCATCGCCCACCGCCTGTCGACGATCCGCAATGCCGACCGCATTCTGGTCCTGACCGAGGACGGCATCTGCGAGCAGGGCACACACGACCAGCTATTAGAGTCGGACGGGATATACGCGCGCTTGCACAACTTACAGTTGGCGCGGTGATGGTGGTCGTGAGACACTTCAGAGTTCGCTCAAGAAACGTCGAATCCGCGTTTCGTCGAGGTCTCGACACTCGCTTCTGGCGCATATCGCCATCAGAGTAATTGTATGTTCACCGCCAACGTGATATGCAATGCGGAAGCCGCCGCGTTTACCGGTGCGAGCCGATCGGTTGACCAAGCGTACGCGATAGACCACATCGCCCACGCGGCGGTACCGGGTGCCCGGGCGGTTGCCCTGCTCAAGCTCCTCAATTAGATTGTCTAGTTCGTCGAGTACTTGCGGATACTTCCGCGCCAATTTTCCAAGCCGATTGTCGAAGCGCCTGGTCTGCCTAACAATCGTCCTTGGCATGCTCTAATTCCGCTCGCAGTTCACGAATTCGCTGCTTGCTATCCAAGACATGGCCATCCTCGATTTCCTGCAGGCTGACACGGATATCATCGAGAAAGGTCTCTTCCGGCGTCAAGGTTTGACGGGAGCGTGTAGGCTTGGTATGAGGAAGTGAGCGGGAAGACCCTCGCGGATTAACTGCTTCTGCTGCCATGATGCGGCTCCTTGTACTGCGGCTGGTTGCAACCAAACCTAGACTTCTTATGTTAACGCGAGTTGAGAGCAGGCGCAATAATCCCTTGGCGGTCCCTGCGCGTGCAGTATCTTGTCTTCTTGCTACAAGATCGCAAAACCTCAACTCATCCAATCTGTTAAGGCTTCTGAAAGTCAAGAGCAGGCGCGACATATAGCGGGAGAGGGGCTCGAACCCTCACGCCCTTCCGGGCAGGCGCTTTTAAGGCGCCCGTGTCTGCCATTCCACCATCCCGCCTCAGGGATGAGTATAAGCCCGGCAGGTCGAATGTCAATATTCCCGCGCCTTAAACGTGATGGATATCGTCGTCGTTCTTGCGTTTGCCGTTGACGTTCGGGCGGTACTTGCCGCCGAAGAGCATAAACAAGCCGATGCCGATGAGTATAAGTGGGAAGACTTGCCAGAACGCGCCAGCGATATCGCCGATGAGACCGGGGATGCCGAAAACGACGCCGATGCCGATCAGCCAGAAGGCGCCGGTCGCCGATTGCCAGCGCTCGCCGGCGGCCATGACGCGCGCGAGCATCGATGCCGCGATGACAAACATGATGCCGGGCCACCACCAACCCGTGACGAACAATAAGCCAAGGCCAACGAAGAATATGCCGGTCCCGACTTGCGAGGCTTTTTCCTGCTTATCCATTTCCATCAAACCTGTTCTATACTGACGCGCTAATTCTCATACGAAAAATGCGGTCTTTGGTTGCGTTCAGGCCGGCTGGATTGCGCCATTAAGCTGGACCAGGGCGCTGCCCTGGCAGGTCCATCATCGCTCGACGAAGGTCACGCGGTAGGACTTCAGCGAGCGGCGATTCTCGCTGTAACAATTGCCGGTGCTCAAGCTCGTGCCCTGACCGCCGTTTGCGCCGGCCATATCAATCGCGTAATCAACGCCCTCTTCCATCTGGAAGTCGGCGTAAGCGTCGCCTCGTTCGGCTTTCAATCCACTGAGGAAAATGTCCTCCCGCTCGCCCCAGCGCACTCGGATCCGCTGACCGGGTATGCCCCGCCCCAGATAATCGACCACATAAACTTCGATGAGCGCCGGACGCTTCAAATCACAGAATGAGCGAACCGACAGCACCTCAAAGTCGCGCCGCTCCGGCAAGTCGGGGCGGTAACGCGGGGTGGGCGTCGCCAGCAGGGTGTCTTGCAGCGGGACTTTGGTAGGGAGTAGCGTCGGGCGCAGGTCGGCCGGCGCTTGCGCGACCTTGACCGGGGCCGGCGTTTCCGTGACTTCAGCCGGCAGCAATAGTTCGGCGCAGCCCTCCCGGCCCTGCGCGGCATAGAGCTTGACGGCGCTCCGCACCGCGTGGATGCCGCCCGCGCTGCCCAGGTAACCGCGGCTGCCGAGCGCGCAGGCGGCTTCGGCGAGGACCGCCAGAGGATCGCCATCCGGCCGCAGCGCAATCAGTTTCTCAATTGCCCCGGCCGTGTCGCTGCTATGCGCGTATTCCAGCGCGATGGCCATCATATAATGATGGCGATCCTCCGGGCGGAGCTGCCAGGGTTCGGCATTCCCCCGCTGCCAAGGACCGTAAACCCTGGTGAAGCTGATGCCGAGGACCAATCCCAAAATCAGACCTAGCGCAAAAACCCAATAGGATACGGCGCCAGGCTCAGCAGCGCGAGTGACCTTCGCGGGTTGTGGTCGCAAGTCGCGCTGTCTCATGCCCGCTCCCGGTGTACGCCCAGAAAGGGCTGCATCGCCTCAGTTGATTGCCCAAGTCCCTCAGCCAGGTGGACCAGCAAGGCGATGTCGTCCAGATCGCGAGACGAGGTGAGGATGATCCTTTCGGTTGTGTCCCGCAGGGCGCCCGGAACATCTTCGCTGGCGAGACGGCTGATCCGCGCGATGGCGGCTTGTGGATCTGCGTCGCTGACGTAACCTGCCGCCACCATGACGCTGTATTCGTCGCGATAGGGCGGGGACAGGTCGCTTAGGCGGCTGCGGCGGGATTCGGCCGGGAACAGTACCCAGCCGAAGTAAATCCCGACAAGCGCGCCCAGCAGCAAACCCAGAGTTAGCGAGCGGAGGAAGCGCAGCATGACCTTACTTTCTTCACCCTCGTTCCGTACTTTTTCATACCGGTTCCGGCTTTTTCCGTACTTTGTCGGCACTTTTTCGTCGCCTCTCATCTATCATATATGGATGGCCGGTATTGCGATAGAAGCGCCGGGGCCGCCGGATGCTTTCGCTCTCAACTCGGCTGGGTTGGCGCAAGGTCAGTAAGGCGCCAGGACCTCGCTTGAGTCGCCAATCACGCTGTCGTTCACGATGACGAAGCGGGTCGAATCAGCCGGCTCCATCGTCCAGGTTACGGTGTGCCGCTTGCCCGCCGCGGCGACGTGGTGCTCCTCGCCGATTATGAAGTAGTCCTGCCCGCTATGGCCCGTTTGCGCCTCGCTGATACGGATGCGGTCGAAGAGGCCGGCCTTCAGCGCCGCTGTCGGGCGCTCCCGGGCATTGGTGCTTAGCGCGCCGACCCGGCCGCGCGGATGCTTGCGCCGCGCCACTTCGTATTCGGCGAAAGCCTGCGCCGTCGCGATATCAGACAGGGCGGGCAGGTCAAGCGAAAGCTGCCTGATCCCATATCGATAGATGCCTTCGCCGTCGGCGACAACGATCTCCAAAGGGTCGCCGCGGTAGAGCGGTTTGCCAAAAAGGCGCAGGCGCGTCAGGTAGACTGCCTGGCGCATCCGGTTTCTGATGCGCACCGCCGCTGATGACGAGCCCGACCGCGCAATCTCCGCCCAGGCGTCTCGACTTATTTCGACGCCGCCGGTTTCCGCTGACATAAAGCGGCTGTCCAAGGCGTCGACTTGCAGCAAGCCGATCGGCTCGCCGCGTTCGTCGCGCAGCGGCAGCGTCAACTCGAGTTCGGATCGCGGCTCGATGCGCATGGCGGCCGGCAGTTGCCAAAGCAGCGTATCGCTGGCGCCAATCGCGCGCGGGTACATTTGCAGCGTAAGCTTGTTCAAGCGTTGATCGCCGTAGCTGTAGGCCATGCCGCTCATATCGTCGTCGAATTCGGCGGCGAGGGTTTCATGCACGAGGGTGTGATGTCGATTCAGGAATACGGCCGCGCCTCGGCGATCGATGAAGAATCGGCCGCGTTCGCTCGCCACGATGTCGCCGATTGCCGCCCGAATTGACGTCGATTCCCGCCACCAGTCGCCGACGTAGGCAAAGCGCGTTTTCCCGGCTTGCAGGCGCATTTCCGGGCGCAGCGGCGGGAATAGGCTGACGCTGTCGATCCTGTTGAAGCCGGCGACATTGATCAGGCAGTAGCCGGCGATGACGGCCGGGACTATGACCGCCTGCGCCAGCAGCGCTTCAATCACTTCTTCCGCGGTCACATCGATCTGTGGCGGCAGGCGCGCCGGGCTGCTTTCCAGCCAGACCTGCATGTCATGCAGATGGATGAGCGCCAGCTTGCGGCTCCACTCGCCTTCGTCGGGCTCGACATGGCTGACTGTGCCGGTGAAATGCGTCCGCGCAACCCCGTCGACTATGCTTTGGATCCGGATGCGGGTTCCGCTGGTCAGTAGATTGCGCTCGGGCGAAAAGGCGCCGGTCGGGTTGTTTACGGTGATGCGGGCCCAACTCATCTCCGCCATGCTGTCGTAGGCGCGCCGCATGCCAAGCCGCCAGCGCATCTCGATGACCTGACCGCTGATCTCATTCTCGGCCGTACCGTCGCGATCGCCATCTACGGCAATGCTGTATTGAATCGTCATAGGTCCGCCTCCTACGTTGTGAGCAGCCAGGCATGCCGAAAGGCGCAGCCATAGAAGTCGCGGTCGCCGTAAGTGAAACTACCCGGCTCGACGCTCACGCGCGCCGGAACCAGCAGCGTATCAGCCAGGGTAACATCGGCGGCGATGGCAGCGGTGTAGCTGTCGATCAGTTCGATCAGCCGCGGCAGGCAGCTGCGAAGGCCCAAGCCCGCCTCGGTCGGCGCGGCCAGCAGCAGGTGCGTCACGCGGTAATTGATGGACTTGGCGGCGCCACTGAAGGCGGCTGTGCCCAAGCCCTCTTCGCGCGGCTGAAAGAGGCGATCCCGTTCCAGTTCGATGGGCAGCACCAGCAGCGCCGGCAGTTGCGCGCGCCCGAGCGAATTGGGCAATTCATCGAGATCGTAGTTCTTGTGTATGCCGGTCACGTTCAGCATGGCTAACCGTGACAGAGCGGCGCGAAAACTCGCCATCGGCATCTCCTTTCTGATTTGTATAGATGTTGAACTTGTGCTATCGAGCTGATTGAGCCGGACGAGCGCGCGCTTCGTTTGTCGGCACTCGACATGTCTGGCTTGCTCCGCAGTCGGCGGAATGTGCCGGGGATTCCAGGGCTTGGACACTGGGAATTGCGCGCTGGCAACCGTCATTTACTTTAACTTTTGCGTCGTTTGAGCATCTATTTGCCATGCTACGCGCATCGTTTTGCGTCGTTTTGCGTCGTTTTGCATCGTGATGTAGCGATCGTCGCATCAGGCCGGCGCGGGGCACGGGCAATCGAGATCGCTGCCGCTACTGTGGTACAGTCGATGGCCTGTTTGCGCCTGTGTTCTAGGAATAGCGGGCCATACTGGCAGGTCGAGCCGGCGGGTCGCCCTCATTTAGACGGGGTGCGATTGCAAGACAAGACCCGGCGGATTTCCTGCGCCGGACAGGGGGAGAGGATTGGGGCTGTTGACTCAGAGCGACAGGTTGTCTCGGCGCTGCTGCATCTCTTCGTCTTCCGCCAGCATGCGCTCGAGTTCGGCCGTCTCCAGGTCATCGACATATGCGTCGATCACCTCTTCGAGGTAGGCGGGCAGATCCCGATGGATATTCTGGAAGTTGGCGATGAAACCGGGATGCGAATTGTAGAGCTGGCCCAAGCCACGCAGATAGTCGATGCTCGGCTCGTAGAAGTGGCTCAGGTGATCACGCCAGCGATCGAGCAAGGCGACCACCTTCTGATCGCCCGCCCTTGCGCCGGCTTCCAGCGCTTCAGCCAGTTCGCTGTAGATCTGATCCCCCTCGGCGATGATCGCGTCCTGCCGTTCTTTGCTGGTGTTGTTCCAGCGTTGAATGGAATCGTTTACCGCAGAGGGGCCCCATTGCAGGCGGGCCTCGCGTTCATATTGCTTCTGCTGTTCTTCGCTATGCGGCTTCAAGCCGCGCTTTTTCTTCGCCATGCGCGCATCTCTACATTCTACGATCTTCGTTTCCGTTTCAGATCGTCCGCATTGTTGTAGCGTCTGATGGAAGGATAGCGCCAAGCCACCCAAGCGGTCAACAGCACAGTCGCCAAGCCGCCGCTGAAGATGGCGAAGGGCGCGCCGAAGACTGACGCGACCAAGCCCGCTTCCAACTCGCCCAGTTGCGGCCCGCCCATGAAGAACATCATATTGACCGAGACCATGCGCCCGCGCAATTCGTCCGGCGTCATCAGTTGGCGGATAGTGCCGCGAATGACCATAGAAACCGTATCGCCGGCGCCGGTCAAGGCGAACATGAAGTAGGACAGCGCGAAACTCGTCGAGATGCCGAAGACGGTAGTAGCCATGCCGTAGACCGCGACCGCCATGAGCAGGATGACGCCCTGTCGTTTCATCTCGGCCCGCAGCGACATGACGAGGCCAACGAGCAGGGCGCCGATGGGCTGAGCGGTCGCGAGCAAGCCATAACCGACCGCGCCGACGCCAAGGATATTCCCTGCCACAATCGGCAGCATCGTCCGCGCCGAGGCGAATAGCGTGGCGAAGAAATCCAGCAGCATCGTACCCATGATGATGCGCGTGCCGAAAGTGAAGCGGATGCCATCGATCAGCGCTCGCAATCCTATGGCCGCCCCGTAAGTCATCTTTCCCCGATGGCGAATGAGCCAGATCGCCACGATCGCGACGAAGAACGTGGCGGTATTGATGCCGTAAACCAGGCCGATATTAAACTGCGCCACTAGCAAGCCCGCGACAGCCGGACCACAGATTGTGGCGATCTGAAATATGAGCGTGTTCAGGCTGATGGCGTTGCTCAGATGGCGCGGCTTGACCAAATTCGCCACAATCGATTGCCGCGCCGGGCTGTCGAGGGCGGTCGCCGCTGCCCCCAGCGCCGTCAATAGATAGATTGTTTTGACATCAATTTGGCCGGATGCAGTGAGGTAGGTCAGCACGGCGGCAATCACAGCTGAGGCGACGCGCGTCCAGAGCATCACGCGCCGGCGGTCGAGCGCATCGGCCAGAACGCCGCCAACCAGAGCGAACATCACGATAGGGATTACGCGTACCAAGCCGAGCATGCCCAAGCCGAAGGCTTCGGAGCCCATCTCGATCAGATTGCCGAGAATGTTGACGGTGAACGTCTGCCCGCGCAGGAGCTCAAATACGTGCCAGTTGATGGCGAATAGCTGCATCTGCGAGCCGGTGGTCGATACCATTTCGCCAAGCCAAAGAAAGCGAAAATCGCGGTAGCGCAGGGCGACCATGCGCGTGAGTTGACGTGCCATCGCGGTCCTCAGCCGGGCGGGTGTTACAAGCGGCAACCTTAACGCAAAGCCAATCTTACAGCCAGATTGAATCGACTCAGACGGTCAGACGGCGCATCCGCGAAAGCAAGGACGAAGGCTCATCCGCGAGGGGACCGTGCGACTTCATCATCAACTCGGCGTAGCGCACTGTGAGGTCACGAATCGGCAGCGATGGGCTGTATGTCTCGATCGTTGCTCCCCGCCGGTGCGTGGACGCCAGCGTACCCTGCGCGCCGCGCTGCACGGTCAGGTGATGGTTCTGCCGGTCGACCGCCGTGACGCGCAGGTATTCGTCTTTGATGCGCAGAAGATGCCCCGCCTGAAAGCGGGGACTGTTGCCGTCGGCATCGCTGCCGGCGCTGTCGTTCACGGTGACGGTCACGCCGGTCTCGCTCAAGGCGCTGTCGCGGACGGTGTCGCCGCTGTCGACCCAGGCCTGCGTCCAGCGGTCATGCCAGCCCCAGATTCCCTCGATTGTGACGGCGCGTGGCGCGCTCGCATCCAGCCGGAAGGTCACGCCCCTGGCCAAGTGTAGGATGCTGGCCGGCATATTGGGATCCTCTGGCAGCCGCAGAAACCGATCGAGGTCCATTTCGCCGCCGGCATCGTTGACCGCGCGCAGTTCGAGCAGGTCGTCCGGCAGGATAAGCAGGCGCGGCGCAGTCCGACCAAGCGGGACGGTTCGGGATTGGAGGCGCGGACAGTAGCGGCGCTGCGTCAGGGACTCGATGAGATGGCTGGCTTCCTGCAAGCTGTGCAGCAGGTCTTGATCGGAATCGGCGTCGGTCTCCGACAAGCCGAGGCGCCGGCGCAGATCGTCCAATGTGGCAATGGTGTACATGATATTCCTTTCTCTTGCGGTATTGGTCGCGAGATAAGAGAGCGAAAGAGCGCGGGCGGCTGTGTTCAGGCGGCCCGCTGTGTTAAGTTAGAGGTGGCAATGAGGGGAGATGCAAACTATGAAAGTCGTCGCCATCGCGCCGGCCGAGTTTGACGCGACGCGGCATCAGCTGCCGGTGGCGGGGGAGTTGCTGCTGCCCGGCGTGCAGGTCTTCGTCGGGGCTGACGGGGTGGCCTTCGCGTTGAATCAGGCGCTAATGCCGGGCGGCATGTATGGGACGGTGGTGGAGTTATGCCGTCAGGGCGAGGGCGTGGAGGTGGCGATCAGGGCGGAGCAGCAGGAGGACGGCGGCTTTTTCTTCGAGGCGTTGTGGGTGCTGGTGGGGTGAGGGATGTATTGCATCTACTTAGATATGCTAGTACGTAGCGGTTCCTTTAGCTGGCCAACATCAATGTGACCATTGTTAATCTCTTGAAGAATCTTTTTCTTTACCTTGCTTCGCGTGCACCTACAAATGGATTCTCTTCGGTCACGAATTCTATATGTTAGGTCATTAACTAGCGCCGGTGTCAAATGAACAATATCGCGATGCAAATTGTTCACCAAGGAGTCAGGTGTTTCACCAAGCGAGTCTTCTAGGCTAAAGACTTGGTTTAGGTCATCTTGTCGAAAGATTACATAGTCAAGATTTTGCAGGTAGTTGCGCGTACAAGCTAACGCCGCAACAATGCGGTCCAGTTGACTTTTTCCTTCATCCAGTAGGTAGACTGACAGCGTTCCATTTACGGTAGCCATTTCTTCGCATAGTATATCGGCTACAAGTTCGCCATCCTTCAGCCACTCGAACTGATCTCTCTGGTCCTTGTACCACCACGGCTTGTCAACTTTGCGAAAGATATAGGACACCGTTGTTACGACTCCAAACGAGTCTCTTGAAGTTGCTCCAGTACCTCAATTAAGTCTTCCTTAAGTTCTTGGTTACTTTCGCGTTGGATGGCCTTTTTCAGTGCAGGTATGGATAAAGGATCGTCCATGAATGAAAGTCCTAAACTTGCACCGTCTCTAACCCAAGCGAATCGGCTTTCTCTTAGACACCGCTCCAGCATCTTGCGACGCTGGTGATGCAAGGCATCTATGCGAAAGTTGCCGATGTATTTTAGAGCTTCCATAGCCAAATATGTTGTTGTTCGCTCCTGCAGGATGTACCTCTGGATACTATCCAGCGCCGACTTTCCGTGATTTCTGATAAGTCGCTCGAGTTCAAGCGAAAAGTCATTAACCATTCCGGACTCGACCCTAATGGTGTCCCCTAACGAGAAGACATTCGCGATCTGAGTTTGCAATTGGATTTTGGGGACTTCTGGTTCAGCGTTGTGGAGCCAATTCGAGGCTGTGCTGTCAGAGATACGTTCAAATGATGATTCCGAAAAGTATGTATGCGGATTGTCCACTTCAAATACGCCGGGACCCAAAACATGGATGTTCAGTTGCTCGATTCTATCCAACCTAAGGTCCAAAAAGAGGTTTAGAGTTGCACCGAGCTTTTCGACATATAGCAACCTAGGCGATCCTTGCCAAATGTCGTGACCAAGCCGAGTCGGTAGTTCCGCCGCCGTAGACTCGTCGTCCTCCAACAAGTCAGTCAAGAAATTTTCGAACGCAGGCGGAACGTCGTTGGTATTTGCATCGCTTAGTGCGTTCATAAATTGTCCCCCTTCAGACTTATTTCCAGGGCAAGTTCAACTAGCTCCTGAAACAGCATCGAAATGTCCTCAGACGGTAGCGGAGTACTTTGTCCTTGAAGCGTGTTTACATCTAGTTCAAGTCTGGAAGCAAGCAATTCTCCCGCCGTACTCATATGCACTTCAGCCTGTTCTAGCGCTATGTCTATCGACCTGAATCTTGCTAGATTCCAATGCGCAATTCGATTTATCGGAATTTGCGACATCGTCTTGCTTACTCGACGTCTGTTTATGCGACAGCTGAATTCTGTCAGGTTTTCAGTGTGAAGGAATGGCAGATAGCGCTTCAGCGTCTCGTAGCTGTTATCAATGTTTGCCTCCGGACGGAGCAGAACGGCTCCGAATGCTAATCGGACTATTGGCACTACATCGTGAGATGTCAGCCAAGAATCGGCTAAACGAGTGAATTCGTCTATTTCAGACTGTAGACTTCCTATGATTGGAAATCTAGAATGCTGAGATTCATCCTGCTGGGCTACGTATCTCCATTCAATACGGTCCGGCTGACTGACAAGGAAAATAACCCCGTTGGCCCATTCTACGTGGCGCGCATTGATTCTATCGCGCTGAATTTGCACTTCAGCTGGTTCGACACCAATGTAACGGGCCCATAATTTAGTAGGAGAGACTTGTGAATTTACCTCTGGGAATGCAGTGACACGCAAGGATTCTACTTGCCAGTCCGCAGCCATATTTATTCTGAACCTTTCGCAACCCATTGCGCGAACACAACAGTCCTGTGCCGCGCAGTATACCATACAAGTGTAAATATCAAGTAAAATCCGAAAACAACAGGGCAGGGGCATCCACAGCCCCCGCCCACACTCAGTTACACCGTGATGTTGTACAGGCAGCTCGCCACTTCGTCATCGAAGCGGACGAAGGCCAGCCGGGCAGTCGCCGTCAACTGGTAGCTGTCGTAGTAGGACAGATAATCCACGCTGACGGCGATCTTGCGCCGATAACCGACATACCAGCCGGGCCGGTAGACGCAGACAGCTTGACCTTTGCTGTTCGTGCCGCCCCCGACTTTGCCATCGGCCTCGGTCAGCGGCATCTCGGCGCTGACGAAAACCGGTATGCCATCGATGAAGCCGATCTGGCCGGTTTGCGCGGTCGCCAGCGGACCGGCCTTGTCCACCGTGAGGAACTCGCTCAGGCCGAGCAGCGCCGAATAAGCGCCGCTATCGACCAGCCAGGCCAGGTCCGATGGGCGGGCGGCGTACTTGCCCGACATTTTGAAGCGCGTCTCGCGCAGCTTCGTCAGGGTTGGCGCGCCGTTCATGTTGACCGCGTTGGCCGTTCGCTCCACCAGGGGCAGATGTCGCAAGCCGTTCAGCGCCAGATACTTGGCCGTGCTTGGGGGCGCGGCGTGGTCGCTGTTGATGTTGCCAGTTCCGGCGGTAGTGGCGTCGCCGTTGAGCAGGACATTGTCGATGGCGTCGGCGATGGCGCGGACGGCTTGTTCCCGGTAGACGTTCAGCACCGGGATGACCGCGTCTTCCACCAGTTCGCTGCTGAAGCCGACCCGCAGCGCCAGTTTCTTGGCGTTCAGCGTCACTTTGCCGGAGCCGACCTTGCTATCCGGGATCGGATTGCCGGCGCCGAGCGTCAGATGCGCTTCGTCCTGGGATTCCGGCACGAAATACACGGTCGGGTCGGCCCCTTCGATCGGCAGCTCGAAAGGATTGCTCGGCATTTCGATGCTCTGGAAAAGCGGCAGGATGGTGTTGTCTCGCCGCGCTTTGTGCCAGATCTGCTGGCTCCACAGGTCCGGCACCCATTCATCGCCGAAGCCGGTCTGCGTGCTGTAGGCCAACTCATCGGCTTTGATCGCCTTGAGCTGGGTGCGGTTGACTTTCTCCGCCAGCGCGTTGGAATAGCGCTCGCTGACGCCGTGGAAGCTTTTCGCCGAGCGCATCAGCATGTAGCCGTGCAGCATGTCCATCGCGTCCAGCGCGTCGAACTCGCTGCCGACAGCGATGCGCAGTGATTTCTGGGCCTCTCGTTCCTCCGCCAGCGGCAGCCGCTTCAAGGCCCGTCCTGTTTCTTCCGTCATGGTTTCTCCTTCCTCTTCACTAGATTCTTTCTTGGCGGCAGCCGAGCCAGGCAGCCCCAGCCGCGACATGTCCAAACCCAGCGATTTGTACGCGCTCTTTAGGGATCGCACATCCGTCAATCGCGGCTCTGCCGGGGTTGGCGTCAGGCTGCCTTCGACAATGGGCCAGCGCTTGATCTGGCCATCGGCCCCCACCTCGCCCAGATGGGGCAGGCTGCCCGAGGACCAGCTTAAGATGCCTTGATC
>JAPOYU010000131.1 GCA_026706395.1 Chloroflexota bacterium | reverse complement strand
TTGTTGACTTTCCCATTGCAGGAATTCGTCTACGCTCAGGAGGCGTTCTGCTACATCCGTCGCCATTTTTCGCTCCCGTCGTCCCAATCTTTCATCCCAAGCATAACACATCGGCGCAGCAGGTTCATGCCAACCCCTACAACCGCGCTTCTATCCCCGCCATCGCTTCCAGCGCCTTGATGATGCTATGGTTGCCGTCGCCGCCCAGACCCTGCGCTTGCAGCGTCCGATACAGATTGAAGCAAAGCGCGGTCGCGATCACCGGAATTCCCATTTTATCAGCGGCGCCGAGGACCAGCCGTAGGTCTTTCTGCTGCAAATCAATCGAGAAGCCCGGCTCCCAATAATCGCGAATTACCTGGGGACCGCGGTTGGCCAGCATCCAACTGCCGGCCGCGCCGCCGGTGACCGCAGCCAGCATCTTGTCCAGGTTGACGCCGCCGGCCTGAGCGAAGAGCAGGGCCTCGCTGGCCGCCAGCATATTGACCACGCAGAGAATCTGATTCGAGAGCTTGACGGTCTGCCCGGCGCCGCTTTCGCCGACGTGGGTGATGGTGTTGCCCATCGCCTCGAAGCAGGGGGTCGCCCGCGCCACATCGTCCGCGCTCCCGCCGATCATGATGCTGAGCGTGCCATTGGCCGCGCCTTCGCTGCCGCCGCTGATGGGCGCGTCAAGCATGGAGACGCCTTTGACTTTGAGCTGCTCCGCGATCTCGACCGTGTTGACCGGATTAATGGTGCTCATATCAATGACCAGGTCGCCGGCCGAAGCGCCGTGGATAACGCCGTCTTCACCCAAGATCACCGCCTCGACATCGGGCGTGTCGCTGACGCAGATGATGATGATATCGCAAGCTTCGGCGACCGCGCGTGGTGAATCGGCCGCCGCCGCGCCGCGCTCGACGAAGGGGGCCATTCGCCCCGCTGTGCGGTTCCAGACTGTCAGGTCAAAGCCGGCTTTCATCAAGTTGTCGACCATGCCGCGGCCCATGATGCCCAGCCCGATAAATCCGATTTTCTCGCTCATATTCGTCCTCGTTTGTTAATCTGAGTGCATGCAAGCAATGGTAACGTGAAAGCCGGGCAGGGTACAGGTTGAGAGACGTCCTTCGCTGCTGAGGCCACCTCATGAGGGTGGGGTCACATCTATGTTTGGCAAGTCTGTCGTAGTGGCCGCGACGGTAGGTGTTGCGGAACGTGCGGGCGTAGATGACGGTTCAAACGCTACGGTCGCTGTAGGCATTTCCAGTTTTTCGGTTGCATCTGGAGGCGCGATTAATGCGCCTCTTATGATTATGCCGGCAATGATCAGAAATATTGGTATCCCAATTCTCTCAGCTATCCATTTTTTGTCTTTCCACCACGGAGTCTCTGTTTTGTCGGTTTCTCCGCTTGTAGTCGTGCCGTCTGCTGGTAGCGGCCGATCTGGCGCTTTCTTGCGTACGAAAATAGTCTCAGTCTCCAAGCCCTCTACCGCATATAGCTTTCCGCACTTCGGGCAGATTCTTTTGCGACTTAGGATAAGTTTTTTCGGACGTTCTAGAGCTGTATTTTTGTGCTTAGGGCATAAGTATCTTGATTCCGTTGCAACTACACCATGTTTGATATACTCATAGATGATTGCTTCAGCATTTTCACTGACATTAGTAAAATCCTCAATGTCTTGCAGCTTGAATTCTAGCGGATTTGCTCGAGTGAGAAACTCGTCTATCTCGCATACATCTGATCTCGGATAATCACGAGCAATACGTTCGGATACGTCGAAGTACATGCCTGACATCTTCTTCCGTCTCTTGCGAATTGATTGCAATTCGATGATCGTCCTCTTTTTTTGCGTAGAGATACATGCCAATTTGTTGATTTCTTTTCAGTTGCCAGCGAATTGGGGCGGTACGACCGGTGAATCTATCCCTGTGGGTCGTTAGGATATCGCTATATTGTGGATCGGACTCGACGTCATGCCGGTTTCCTGTCGACATCATTAGTCTGCCATTTGCATTTGACAAAGGTCGTAGATCCAGCTTTGTCGTTACTACTTCTTCAATGTGACGTAAATTGTTTATCAACCTTGAGATGCTCAGCCTTTGAAAGTCGGTAAGTGGAATAACCTTTCGCAATTCTGCGCGGATTTTCTCACGTTCATCTTTGTATTTGGTACCTCGGAGTTTCCTAATCATTATCATTGCATCCCCTGTTTTGATGTTCCAATCAAAGGAAGTCACATCACGCACGAGAGTCTCGCGATAGGCTCGTAGAATCAGGCGCTCAAGTGCGGTCGAGTCTATGTTTGCAGTGAAATCGGGATGTGGTGGATCTTCCAATTCTTCGCGTGTGACTTTAGTGCGATTTAGAACCCATATGAATCGAAGTCTGCCTTCTGCTTGGTCATACTGGATCGTATATAATGGCGATTGATTTAATGACGTAATTGGTCGGGTAATATTAAATACTTCCCCCATACCGTTATCTTGTATGTTACTCTCAACCCAGTCGTAGTCTAGCCACTGATTCTGCAGGGTTGTTCCGCCCATGAATTTGTAGAGATAAATCTGTTGGCGTCCCCATCCCTCAAGTTCAACCAGTACTTTGTGAATTTTGTCTAAGTCCAGTCTGCCTCTATCGATTTCCGATTCTATCGCACGTCGCATTATAGCTTTGGTAGGTTGCCAGCGTAGAGGAATGCATATTTTGTTGAACTGCTTTGCGATTATTACTTTCTTGTAGAGGAATAAACTACCCAGCAAGATATCGCGATCTTCCGGTGAGTACTGTTCATTAGAATGGGTTGAATTGCTGTTGTTCATCGCTATCTTTAGCATCCTTGTAAGCTTTGGTAAAACAGGCTAACCTATTTTAGTATATGCTAATTCAAAATCGTCATAAAACGCTTACTGGTTCGACTTAATACGAATTTTTCGGCATGGCAGAACCCAACTTCAAGAACCGCACTCTCTATCACGGTGACAACCTCGACTTCCTGCGCGGCATGAACAGCGAGACGGTGCATCTGATCGCCACAGATCCGCCGTTCAACAAGAACCGCGATTTCCACGCCACGCCGGACAGCTTGGCGAAGGGGGCGAGTTTTAAAGATCGCTGGTCTTGGGATCGAGATGTACATGAAGATTGGACGGACAGCATCAAGGATGACTGGCCCGCAGTATGGGAGGTTATAGACGCGGCGCGAGTAGCTTACGGCAATGATATGGGTGCATTTTTATGCTGGATAGGCGTTCGCCTGATGGAAATGCATAGAATTCTTCGTTTGGATGGGACTCTTTATCTTCATCTTGACCATACTGCTGTCGCTTATGTCAAATGTCTGTTGGACGGCATATTTGGACGAAAGAACTTCATAACGGAGATAATCTGGAATTACGGCACACCGTCCGGTGGCAGGGCAGGCGGTAGAAAACCAATCAAGTCGCACGAAACTTTACTCGTATATGCAAAGAAATATAGCGAACATACGTACAATAAGCAGTACACGCCATACTCGGAAAATTACAGGACAAAGTGGTTCAGACACACGGACGCAGACGGTCGAAAATATCGTACTAGGACGCGCGGCGGGAAAATCATAAAGCAGTATCTTGATGAGAGTCCGGGCGTACCTCTGTCGGATACATGGTCAGATATAAAGTCGCTATACGGTTCGTCGGGGTGGTTTCCCAACACCAGAAAAGAGATTACTGGCTATCCCACGCAGAAACCACTAGCCTTGTATGAGCGCATCGTCAAAGCTAGCAGCAACGAGGGCGACATAGTGCTAGACCCTTTCTGCGGCTGCGCCACTACACCGGTCGCGGCCGAGCGTTTGAAACGCCAGTGGGTCGGCATGGACATTTGGGACGGCGCGCTCAATGTCGTCAGGGAGCGAATGGAGCGGGATACTATCTTGCGAGCCGACGACAGCAATCATGTAACCTTGCCGAAAATCCATTACGAAACGGAGCCACCAGAACGCAGTGATGAAAATGAAATCGCCGCCCCGACGCTTCGTTTGCGCATCCAGCGGCCAGTCATGCCTTGGGAGAAACTATCGCACAGAGTAATGACCAACATCCTGGCGGCGGCGCAAGGTTCGAATGGAGGTGTCATCTGCGCTGGCTGCGGGCGGGCATTGGAGCGGGAGTTCATGCAATTGGATCACATCACGCCCAAGTCGGATCGGGGCGCGAATCACATCCTCAATCGCATCTTGCTCTGCGGTCCCTGCAACCGGCGCAAGCGCGATAATTTGACTTTGCGCGGATTGATGCGTGAGAACAAGAAGAAGGCGGTCGGTTGGATGAAGGACGAAGGCTTGGCAAAGATGGCGCAGGACGATGCCCGCGACAAGGCGGAATGGGTACGCGACTACTTCGATACGCCGGAGTGCCAGGAAATGATTAGAGGCGGTTAACATTCCGCCTAGCTTTTCTTCGTGGGCTTTGTGTCTTTGTGGTCGAATTGCGACTTCGAGAGCCGCTACTCAAACCCCAGCCCCCGCACCGCCTCCCAGAAGCGCTCGACATTGGCCAGCTTCACTTCATCATAGCCGCGGATCATATCGGGTAGCTTCGCCAGTTCGACGGCTCGCTCGTAGTTGTCCCCGCCCAGATCGTCAGCAGCGGCGAAGACCAGGCGCCGGTACTGCGCGATGAGATCCCGCTCAACCTTTCGGACGCGGTCATAGCCGAAGAGGTCGAATGGCGTCCCGCGCAGGAAGCGCAGTTGACGCAGCCCGCGGTAGACGAAATCAAACCAGCGCCCCAGCTTGATTTTGCGCTTTAAGCCCAGCGCCTTCAGGATGGGCGGGTGCAAGTGATAGTGGAGGCGCGCCCGCTCGCCGAACTGTGTTTTGAGCGCGTCGCGAACTTCCGGTTTGAGGCTCAGGCGGGCCACTTCGTATTCGTCTTTGTAGGCCATCAGCTTGAAGAGGTAGCGGGCGAAAGCTTCGCTCAAGTCCTTCTCGCCGGGGCGGGCCGCCTGCTCCGCCGCGTATACTCGCTTCACGTCAGCGACATAGCGCAGTGCATAGGCTTCGTTTTGGTAGGCGATCAGTTCAGGAATCCGTATTTCCAGCAGGCGCTTCAGCTCGCCTTCAAATGTCAGCGAATCGATCAGAGCTTGCGCCGCCGCCGAGCGCTCGATTGTCGGCTCAACCGTGCCGGGGCGCTTCACTTCCAGGTTGGCGAGCCAGTCGGCATCCGCCACTGCCAAGCGGCCGGCGCGAAAGGCATGCTGATTGTCTTCGACTTTGACGCCGTTGAGCGCGATCGCCTCTTCAATGGCCTCAGCCGACATGGGCAGGGTACCGGCTTGGTAAGCGGCGCCGATGACGAGGAAGTTCGCCATCATGTGATCGCCGAAGAGCGCTTCCGCTAGGCCAAGCGCGTCGAAGAAGATATTATCGCCGGCTCTTGTCTCCCGGTTGATGATCTCCAGCAGGTGATCCGCTTCCGGATATTCGACCGTGGTGTCGCGCACCATATCGCCAGTCGGCACTTGGCTGGTGCTGACGATGGCGACGCTTCGCTGCGGATGGGCGCGGATGAGGTTCTTGCCTTCGGTCGCCGTCAGCACGTCAAAGACGAGGAAGGCATCGGTCGCGCTCGCGCCGATTTTCGCCGCCATATCGACCGGCTCGGCGCTGATCTTCAGGTTGGAGACGACCGGACCGCCTTTTTGGCTCAGCCCGGTCTGGTCAAGCGAGCGGACATGGAAGCCGTCCAGGGCGGCCGCCGTGCCCATGACTTGATTCGCTGTCACGACGCCGGTGCCGCCGATGCCCATCATCAGGATATTTGCCGTGCCGTTCACGCTTCGCGACGGCTCCGGGATCGCTCGCGCGACGCGAAAGGCCGGCCATACTTCTGTTTGCGGCAGTTCGGCTGGAATGACGCTCATGAAGGCGGGGCAGTTGCCTTCGAGGCAGGTATAATCTTTGTTGCAGGAGGACTGATGAATCTGGGTTTTGCGGCCGAATTCGGTCTCGACCGGCTGCACGCTCAGGCAATTCGAGACAGCGCCGCAATCGCCGCAGCCCTCGCAGACCGCCTCGTTGATGACGATGCGCAGGGTCGGGTCGGGCGCATAACCGCGCCGCCGCTTCCGCCGCAGGTTCGCCGCGCATTCCTGATCGTAAATCAGCGCGGTCACTCCCGGCGTATCACGCAGGAGCAACTGGGCCTCTTCCATTCGGTCGCGCTCCCAGACTTCCGCGTTCGACGCCCAGGAGGCGTCGGGCGAGAATTTCTCCGGTTCGGCGGAGATGACGATCGTCTTCTTCACCCCTTCGGCATAGAGCAAGTGGGTCATCTCGGGCACGGGCATCAAGCCGTCAGCCTGTTGACCGCCCGTCATCGCCACCGCCGCGTTGTAAAGGATCTTGAAGGTGACGTTGGTGCCGGCGGCGGTCGCCTGGCGTATCGAGAGCGAGCCGCTGTGGGCGAAGGTGCCGTCGCCGATATTCTGGAAAATGTGATTGAGTTCGGTGAAGGTCTCGGCGCCGACCCAGTTCGCGCCTTCGCCGCCCATCTGCGTGACGCCGGAAGTCTGGCGATCCATCAGAATAGACAGCGTGTGACAACCGATGCCGGCCCCCGCCATCGAGCCCTCAGGCACGACGGTCGAGCGGTTGTGCGGGCAGCCGGAGCAGAAGTAGGGCGAGCGCGAGGCGATCGGGATCGTGCCCAGGTCGGGCAGGCGCTCTATCTCAGCGAGCCGTGTTTCCAGGCGCGGCGGGTCGATCCTCTTGCGCAGGCGCCGCGCCAGCACGCGGGCGATTTCATCGGCGTCCAGCTCGTAGTCGGCGCGGACGAGCCTGCCGCCCGTCTCATCCTTCTTGCCGACAATCAGTGGACTGTGCCCGCTGCCGTAGAGCGCCTCTTTGCAGAAGGTTTCGATGAAGGCCCGCTTCTCCTCGATGACGAGGATTTCGTCCAGGCCGGCGGCGAAGTCGAGCAGGATCTCGCCTTCGATGGGATAGATCATACCGAGTTTGAGTAGGCGGATGCCGGCGCGTCCCAGTGCTTCGTCATCCAGGCCGATATCCAGCAGCGCCCCGCGCAAATCGTACCAGGTCTTGCCGGCGGCGATGATACCCAGCCAGTCATCGGCGCTCGAGACGGCGATCTCGTTGATGCGGTTGACCCGGGCGAAAGCCAGCGCCGCGTCCAACCGCTCATCATGGATTTGCTTCTCTTGCTGCAAGCTATAAGGCGAGAGCAGGGCGGTATTCTGCCTGGGCTTCCAGGGTTGCCCATTCAGGCGGAAGTCGGGTTCGACAATCTCGACCCGGTCCAAGCCGACTTCGATGCTGCTGTATTCATCAGCGACATCAGTGACGATCTTGAAACCGACCCACAAGCCGCTAAAGCGCGACAGGGCGAAACCCAGCAAACCGAGATCGAGTATCTCCTGGGCGTTGCCCGGATAGAGGATCGGCATCAAGGCATCATAAAGGGCGACCTCGGAATGCGAGGGGATGGTCGAGGACTTGCAGGAGGGATCGTCGCCGGCGACCGCGAGTACGCCGCCGTACCGCCCGACGCCGGCCAGGTTGGCGTGCTTGAAGGCGTCGCCGCTGCGGTCTACGCCCGGTCCTTTGCCGTACCAGATGCCGCAGACGCCGTCGTATTTTGGCTCGGGCAGCAAGTTGACCGTCTGGCTGCCCATGATAGCGGTGGCGGCCAGGTCTTCGTTGACCGCCGGGATGAAGCGGATGTGATGCTCTTCAAGCAGATGCGGAATGCCCTCCAGCACGAAGTCCAGCACGCCGATTGGCGAACCGCGATAGCCGGTGACGAGGCCGGCAGTATGCAGTCCGCGGCGCTTGTCGGCCCGGTGCTGGTCCAGGGGCAGCCGCGCCAGCGCTTGAATCCCGCTCATGATGACGGCGCCGTCTGCGGCGGTGTAGCGGTCTTCCAGCGTGAACGGCTTTAGGTCGCGCTTCGGCGTGATGGTTGATGGCGCTGTCTTGGTTTCCAGCATTGTTGACTCGTTTTCCTCCTTGCCTTCACTTCCCTTTATAACAGATTACGTCAGCGATGGCATCCGAAACTGTGCAAAGCGCACGGGTGCGGGAGTATACGGTGTAATTTCAACTAAGTAATTGAAATCCTCAACGCTGCGACTTGCGTACGACTTTGGTGAGAATCTCCTAATGTGCGAACATTTGTTCTAGTATAGTCAGCCAATTCATGCTACCCTGATTCTGTCCGCGCCTTAACAATCGAATAGCTCAGACCGACGCCTGCACCTACACTCGCCGATGCAATCTCTGTCCTCAGTCGTGCCAGAACAACCGACCCGGACCAGACAACATTGGCACAAAAAAGTTTTTTCCGTGCCAACGCAAATCCGGCGCTGAACGCCGCCCTATCCCCCGCCAACACTGCGCTTCACCCTTTGCCAACATCCCGATTTCCATTGCCCAAATCCGGCAAAAACGTGCCAATCTCCCGGATTTCCCTCTGTTGTCTCGCTGTCATCACCTTTAGGAAACCCCACCACAAACCCCTCCCGCAATCTCCAAGATCATTCTGACGCTACTTGGAACAGGCATACCTGCCACAGCCGCGCGAAATCCGTAGACACACGCGCGACAATGCCGCCGCCCACGCAAAACACTTTGCATCCTGCTGCGTCTAGCTCCCCTCCCTGACTCGTCGGGGAGGGGGCCGGGGGTGGGGTTTGCCGCTCGCAATGTAAACAGGGACTAGCCTTGGCTCGCCCGCGATTTACACGAAATATCGCTTGATTGCTAACATGTCCCCTCCTCAGGCTCACAAGAGGAGAGGAGCTTTTTCCCGGGATCGAGTTAGCAGGCGCGATCGGTTCAGATTGCCGTCAGCCAGGCGCTGACCGCCAAGATGAGGACGGCCAGAGCGGCGATAAGTAAGGTTAAGCGGCGTTCCCGACCCCGCAGCCGGCGCCACTCGCTCGCATCCCCCACCCCTCGTTCCAGTAGCAGGCTCGTCCGTTCCAGCGCCGGCGCCACGGTCAGTTGCAGAACCAAGCCCGCTGCCGCCATGATGATGAGCAGGATATGCTTGACCAAGAGCGCCTGACTCCAGCGATTGCTGAAACTGAGCAGACCTTCGTAATTCGGGTCGCTCGACATCTGCAGGACGCCGGTGACGATCAGCAGGACCAGCGCCAGATTGCTCAAGGGCGTGAAGCGTTTGCGCAGCCGGCGCAGCAGTTGATACAAGGCCGGCTGATCTTCGAGGACGCGGTTCAACTCCGGGATGACCAGAAACGTCACGAGAAGGATCCCGCCGATCCAGACGACGGTCGCGCCGATGTGAACGAACAGGCTGAGCGCCAGCGCCGCTTCGGACATGGCTTCAGGGCTGGTCCCGCAGCCAGGCTTCGTATTCCTGCTGCGCCTCGTCGTTCAGCGGATAATATTTCTCCAGCGGACCGCCTTCTTCCAGCTTCATGCGGGAGAAGACCTCCCAGGCCGCTTTCTCCGTGGCCAGCTGCGCGATGTCGCTTGCCATCGAGACGGGTACGACGACAGCGCCGTCATCATCGGCGACGATCACATCCCCGGGGACGACGAAGACGCCGGCGCAAGCGATCGGCACATTGACCGCATGGGGGAAGATATCGGTCTGGGTATGGAAGTTGGGCGTGACGCCGCGCAGCCACAAGCCGAGATTGATCTTCTGCACTTCGGGAAAGTCGCGGATGCAGCCGTCAATGACGACCCCTTCGCCGCCGCGAGCTTTGAAGGACGTCAACATCATCTCGCCGAAGACGCCGCTAGACAGGCTGCCGCGAGCGTCGACGACGACGATATCGCCGGGCTGGCAGGCGATTATCGCCTTGCGGTGCAGTTCGCGCTCGGGCGCAGCAGCGTACTCATCACCCCAATGGACGTCTTCGCGCTTGGGCATGAATTGCAGAGTCACCGCCTGGCCGGCGACGGTTTTGCCCGGATTAAACGCTTTCAAGCCGACGAGATGCGGGTTGCGGATGCCCTTCTTCGCCAGCGTCCCGGCGATCGTGGCTGCCCCAATGTCGCGAAGGCGATCCAGCAGGTCCTGTTCGATGCGTTCAAATCTTGGAATTTGCTTCATCTGGCTCATTCTGAAAGTGCAAACTGACGTATCGGATAGATTATATCACCTGCAGCGCCGGCGTCAGGCCGGTTGAAACGGGACCTGTGGTAAGATTAGCTCAACATTGAATTCACCGAGCCGGCAGCAGCGGGATAAATTTGCGACCTTGTGTCTGAGTGATGTCTGTCGTCGCGGTTGCATGGCAACACAGGCTCAACCGGTTGCTGCCGCAGGTTTCCAGGTCAAGCCATGGAAAACGTCTCGCCTTTCGCCTCTCCAGATCTCAGCTTCAGCGAGGCAGTGAGAATTGCGCTCCAACCGGCGGTTCTTCTACGAGGCTTTTTCGCCAGCGTCATTATCTGGCTGGTATTGGCGACTGTAACGCCGTCGTACGCCAGGCTGATTTTCAACGGAAAACTGGCGGGTTATTTTGCTGCGGGCCTGGCCATCGCGCTGGTTAGCCAGATGGTCGTCGGCGTCATCACCGCTCTGTTCAGTTCGGATCGTTCGACCGTTGCGGTTCCGCAGAGTCCGTCCGCGGTGGTCCAGGGCCTGCTCGCTGCTTCCGTCATTGCGGCGGCGCCTGCGGATATGCCCGAGGAGACGCTGTTTTCGGCCGTGTTTTTGATCATCGCGCTGTCGTCCGTCCTATCCGGCGTCTTTGTGCTGCTGCTGGGGATGGCGCGCGTCGGCGGGTTTATCCGTTATATTCCGTATCCGATCGTCGGTGGCTTTATGGCCGGTCTAGGCTGGCTGATGGTAAACGCCGGTTTCATCGTGGCGGTCGATCTTAGACTCACGGCCGAGAGCATTGGCGCGCTGATGGATGGTGGCGCAATCGCGCGTTGGCTGCCGTCCGCGGCATTCGGCGTATTCATCGTGGCTCTGCTGGCTCGGGTCAAGAGCGCTCTGATAATGCCGGGCACGATCATTGCGTCGCTGGTCCTGTTTTATGCCTGGGCATACCTTGTCATCGGTGATGTGAATGCCTTGGAGGAGGCGGGCTGGTTCTTGCCCAAAGTGCCAGAAGTTATCTACTGGCAGTTGCCCGATTTGAGCGCTATCGGGCAAATCACTCCCGCCATGATATTGGCAAGCTTGGGCGGCATAGTCATCACGATTGTGACAGGTACCCTCAATGTGTTCTTCAAAGCCAGCGGGCAGGAGTTGGTGACCGACCGCGAACTGGACTTCAATCACGAGTGTACGGTTAACGGCCTGGCAAATATCGCTGGCGGCGTCTCTGGCGGCGGAATCGTGGGCTATCATATCCCGTCCATGACTACAGTGGTGGAAACCATGTCCGCATACGGGCGGCTGGCGGGTGTCATTCTGGCTATTCTGTTCGGGCTGACTATCCTGTTCGGCGGCACAATCTATGCGGTTATTCCCCGTTTTTTGCCCGCGGGCTTATTGATGTTCGTTGGGTTTCTATTCTTGAAGCAGTGGCTGTTGGACAGTTGGTTCAAGCTGCCGCGGCAGGACTATTTCACGGTGGCGCTCATCGCCTTAGCTTCTGCGGTGTATGGGTTGATGGCTGGCATAGTCCTCGGTTTGGCGCTGGCGACGTTTTTCTTCGTGCTGGAATACAGCCGGATGAATGTCATCAAACAGGAGTTGTTCGGCGGGGTTCATCGCAGCAATCTGGATCGATCGTACGCGGAAAACCAGTTTTTGCGAATCGAGGGCGAGAAGATCTTGATACTGCGCTTGCAGGGCTTTGTTTTTTTTGGCAGCGCTTATCGATTTTATGAACGGGTCAAAACATTGATTAGCGATGGCGAGAGCTGTCAGTTGGCATTCATTATCCTCGACTTCAAGTCCGTGCGCGGATTCGATGTATCCACGATCAACGACTTCAAAAAGCTGAAGCGGCTGACGGACAGGCACGATATCGAGTTGCTGATTTCAAGCGTTCGGTCGCATTTGCAGCCGCTATTGCTGGCTGACGGCATCGTGGAGCGGAAATCCGGCGGACCACTCCTGTTCGACGACCTTGATCACGCACTGGAATGGGCTGAGAATAAATTGCTGGAAGGCGCCAACGTGCTCGCCACCGCCCAAGTCACGGTGGAGCAGCAGCTTGCCCAACACGCGGTGATCGATAGCCACGATGTGAGCGCGCTGCACAGGTATCTTGAAGTCATCGAGACGGCGGTTGGAGACGTGGTCTGCCATCAAGGCGACGAGTCCGACGCGATGTACTTCATAGAATCCGGTCGCGTCGATGTCCTGTTGGGGGGCGAAGGGCAGGATATCCTGCGCATACGCAGCATGACGGCGGGCACGGTGATCGGCGAAGTGGGCTTTTACCTGAAGAAAGCGCGCACCGCGTCCATCGTCGTCACGCAGGCGGGCGTGTTGCAGCGATTGAGTCTGGAAGCGCTCCGCCAAATGGAAGAGTCGGATCCACGGACGGCGTCGGCCTTGCACGTGTTTATCACGCGCGTGTTATCGGACCGGCTTTCAACGACCAATCGGGTGATTCAGGATTTGATGGACTGACGGGCGATGTCGCCTCAATGCCGCAATACCTAACAGATCGACAAAGCGAGGAAATTGTATGAGCTTGAGCATCGGCATCGTCGGCTTGCCCAACGTGGGCAAGAGCACCCTGTTCAACGCCTTGACGCGGGCCCAGAATGCGGTCTCCGCCAATTACCCCTTCAGCACGATAGAAGCTAATCACGCGGTCGTGCCGCTGCCGGATGAGCGGCTGACGCGCTTGCAGGGCTGGGTCGGCGTACCGGAGGCGATACAGGCTCGCGTCGACTTCGTGGATGTGGCGGGCTTGGTCAAGGGGGCGCATAAGGGCGAGGGCTTGGGCAATCGCTTTCTGGGGCGGATCCGTCATGTCGACGCTATCGCGCATGTCGTCCGCTGCTTCGATGACGAGAATGTGGTTCATGTGCATGAGACGCCGCAGCCGGCCGACGATATCGAAGTCATCAATACGGAGCTGGCGCTGGCGGATCTGCAGCAATTGGAGCGCCGGCTGGAAAAGCTGGAGCGCGAGGTCAAAGGCGACCGAAACCTGCTGCCGCAATTGGAGCTGGCGCGGCGGGTCGAAGCTTTTATCGGCGCTGGTCAACCGCTGCGCAAGTTCGACGAGCGCGATGATCCGGAATTCGCCTCGCTCGATTTCGAGATGAGTTTCCTCACGGCAAAGCCGATCATCTATGTCGCCAATATCGGCGAAGAGGCGCTGCGCGACGGCAACGCCTGGCTGGAATCCGCCCGCGAGATTGCGTCGGCGGATGGCGCTCGGCTCATCACCGTTTGCGCGGGGCTGGAACAGGAATTGGCGTCGCTGAACGACGACGAACGGGCCGACTACCTCAGCGCTTACGGATTGGCGGAAAGCAGCCTCGAAGTCCTGATCAGCGAGAGTTATCGCCTGTTGGGCTTGATCAGTTATTTCACCTTCAATGAGAACGAGGTGCGCGCCTGGACGATCCGGCGGGGCTGGACAGCGCCACAGGCGGCGGGCGTGGTGCATACTGATATGGAGCGGGGCTTCATCCGCGCCGAGGTCATCCCCTTCGCCGTCTTCGAGCAGCATCAAGATCGCAATGCCATCAAGGCGGCGGGCTTGCTGCAAGTCGAAGGGCGGGATTATGTCGTGGGGGATGGCGATGTGATCTATTTTCGCTTCAACGTCTAGCGGCAGAACTCGGCGATGAGATCAGTGTAGATCGCCTGGCATTGCGCGACCGATTCCAGATCAACCCATTCCTCGCGGGCATGCGCGCCGGCGCCGGCCGGACCCAGTACGACCGTTGGAACGCCCTTCTCGCCGAAGAGGGCTGAATCCATCCACCAACTGCTGCCGATCAGCGGCACATCGGCGCCTAGACGCGCTTCGGCAACGCGCTTGAGCTGTTGGACGAGGGCATGAGCCGGCTTGATGCTGAAGGGCGCGCGGCCGAAAGTCGCCTTGACCCGCGCTTTGAAATCGGGGTCGGTCGCGGCGATCTCGTCCAGGATGCGCTGCGCTTCCGCTTCGACGCTCGCTATGGTTTCGCCGGGGATGGTGCGCCGCTCGACCAGCAGTTTGCAATGCGCCGGGTACATGGAGATTTCTTCGCCGCCGCTGATGATCGAGGCATGCAAAGAGCCGCTGCCCAGCAGTTCATGCGTTGGATTGGCGCGCATCGCCCGATCTTGCGCGTCGAGGGAAACTAGGACCGCGCCCATCTTGGCAATCGCATCGACGCCGAGGTGGGGACGGGAACCATGGGCGGCGACGCCGACGGTCTCAAGCTCCAGCCAGACGAAACCACGATGGGCGATGCTGATATTTAATTCGGTCGGCTCCGCGATGAGCAGGGCATCAGCCGGCCAACGCTTCCATTCCGCCAGCAGGGCTTCCGTGCCGATGCTGCCGTATTCTTCATCGACGACCGCGCTGAGGATGACATCGCCGCTCAAGGGCAAGTCCCGCGCCGCCTTTACAGCGAGCATGCAAGCGGCCAGGCCGCTCTTCATATCGTAGGCGCCGCGCCCGTACAGTCGTCCATCACGGATAGCAGGCTGGAAGGGCGCGTCCATTTCGCTGACGCCGACGACATCGGTGTGCGCATTGAGCATCAGTGATTTTCCGCCGCCGCTGCCCCGCGCGATCAGGATGACGTTTGGGCGGCCGGGGCCGGCTTTCTGGACGTTTGTATCCAGGCCGGCGGTCCGTCCCCAGTCGGCGATGTATTCCGCCATGCGCGCTTCGCCCGCGCCGCCGGGCACGAGGTCGGGGTTGACGGAGTCGATGGCGACGAGGTCGGCGATGAGGGTATGGATTTCGGTCATGGGATCCCATTCGGCTTTTCCCAGCGAAGCGGGATTTTGGCGCATTGGCGCGGATCGCGCAATTGAATTTCAGGGTTGTGCCAATGCGAAGGTCTAGTATTGGCGGGGGTTTGTGGGCGATTCGATCGGGTGATTGGCATTGGCGCGCCCAGTAAAATTTCCTGCCAATAAATCACGGTCGGCTCTGAATGTTGTGACTGCATTACTGCGAGGATAGCAGGAATTCAAGTCGAATGGGCGACTAAATGTTCGCGTATAGCGGATTTGTCGCTTGACCGCGGGCAGGAGTACATGATTGTTGCCCCAACTTAGGGACAGGGGCGCCGTCTTCGGACTACGTTACGTCTGGCAAGCTGCTGCGCTTCGGTAGCGCTCGCGTGATGGCGCGGTGGTTGATGCGTCTGGCTTCAGCTTCCGGAGTGGGATCAGCTACCGTCCCGTGTAATCCGGCGGGCGTCGGTCCTTAAAAGACGCCAGACCCTCTTTTGCATCGTCCGTATGGGCGGATAGCGCTCCGGCAAGCGCTTCTATTGTGAAACCGGCGGAGGCCTGGGCGCCCCCATCAATGGCTTGCTTCGCGAATTGCACAGCGAAAGGGGCGTTTGCCGCGATCTGCCCAGCCAGTTCATCGACGCGACTGTCGAGTTGGTCACGCGGCAGGACTTCGTTCACCAGCCCCCAATGTTCCGCTTGCGCAGCCGAGATACGTCCGCCGGAGAATATCATCTGCTTCGCGCGACCTATGCCGATCAAGGCGGGCAGGCGCTGTGTTCCGCCCCAACCCGGGGTGGTCGCGATTGATACTTCGGGAAAGCCGAGTTCAATCCCTTCGGCGGCGAGACGAATATCTGCGGCGAGGGCAAGTTCCAGGCCGCCGCCTAATGTGAAGCCATTCAGAGCGGCGATTACGGGCTGTCGCAAGGCCGCGATTCCAGCGAAGACGCGATGCCCATCCCGTATCCAGCGCCGCCACATATCCATGGGCTCAAGCGAAGTCCAGTCATTGATATCGGCGCCGACGCAGAAGGCGCGTTCTCCGCTGGCGCGGATGATGAGCACGCGCGCCTTGACGCTCCGGTCAACCTGCTCGACAATCTCCGCCAGAAGATCAAGCATGTCGCGATCAATGGCATTGAGCTTCTCAGGACGATTCAGTTGAATCTGAGCGATGTATCCATTGATAGCGAAGTCGATCTTGCTCATGGCGCGCTCGGTTTCCTCCGAAGCTTCAGTTGCATCGGCGCCGGTGAAAACAGCTGCGCGTCCATCTCGCGGAGATTGGGGCTGACACGCAGGGGGATATCGGCTTGATTCAGGACGTCCTCTTCAAGGCCTATGCCCGGCGCAATCTCCGATACTGTAAGGCCCTGCGCCTCTAGCGAAATGACGCAGCGTTCGGTGATGTAGGTGACATTCTGGCCGATCTCGCGAGCGCGAGCGCCGCTGAATGTGACTTCTTCGATGGCCGGGACGAATTTCTTGAAGCGACCCTCTTGAAGGATACGGAGTTTTCCGTTTTCGATGGCGAGCTTGAGACCGCCGGCGGTGAAAAAACTGCTGAAGACAATATGTTTGGCCTGTGCCGTAATGTCGATGAATCCGCCAATGCCGGCCGTGACGTGGGGTTTTGACGCCAGGCGAGAGACGTTGACGCTGCCTGACGCGTCCACTTCCATGAATGACAGGAGGGTTCGGTCAAAACCGCCGCCCTGGAAGAAGGTAAACTGATCGGGTGAGGGAATGATCGCTTCGAGGTTGGAGGCGCAGCCGAACTGGAAATCTTGCAAAGGCAGGCCGCCGATCGCGCCTTGCTCGATCGCCCAGGTGACCGAGCCGTGTAAGCCTTCCTCCAGCAAAACATAGGGCACCAGGGCGGATATACCAAAGCCGAGGTTCACCGTTTCGCCTTCGTTCAAGGTCATGGCGGCGCGTCGGGCAATGATCTTGGATACGCCCCATTCCACAGGAGCGAAGCTGGTCAAGGGGCGGGACGACTCGCCGCTGATAGCCGGTTCATATTGGGTTTGCGTGGTCTGCATCTGTTCCGGATCGAGGACGATGTGGTCAACCAGCGTGCCCGGCACGCGAATCGACTGCGGCGCCAGGCTTCCGTTCGGCGCGACGCGCTTGACCTGCGCGATCACGGTGCCGCCGTTATTGCGTGCGGCCAGGGCCTGCTCCAATGCCCCAAGGTAAGCGCCTTCGTGCTCCATGGACAGGTTGCCTTTTTCATCGGCGCTGGTCCCGCGAATGATGGCGACATCAACCGGGATCGACTTGTAAAACAGCCATTCCTCACCGGCGAATTCCACGCGCGTGACGATGTCTTCTACAGTGATGTCATTCATCTTGCCGCCCTTATGCGCGGGATCCACAACCGTGTCCCAGCCGACCTTGGTCAGGACGCCGGGGCGCTTCGCGGCGGCTTCTCTGTGCATGTGGAAGATAATGCCGCTGGGCAAGTTGTATGCTTCGACTTCATCGTTGTGGATCATCCGCCAGATTTGCGGCGATTCCATTGAAGAGGGACCGCTGGGGTAAGAGCCGGCAATGACGCGCTTGAGAAGACCCGGTTTGGCGATGTGATCGATGCCGTCAATGCTATACATATCGCCGGCCGCGATGGGATGGATGGTTGTGATATCGCGGGGCTTGCCGGACCGGACGAAGCGCTGGCCGATCGCTTTCAAGGTGGCATCGGGGCAGCCCAATCCACTGGATGAGCTGACCGAAATCACGGCCCGATCGGGGATTAAATCAGCGACCGCCGCCAGTGAAGTGAGTTTGCTGTCTGCCATTCAGGTGTTCCAGGGAAATCATTAGCCAGAGACATTCGGATTGCGTCGACGCAAGAAATTCACCCAAAGATGATAGGAGTATACTGCGTCGCTGTCAAAAAGTCGTGAACATGCGAGTCGGCTACTGGCCTTCCAAAAGTTTCAGCTTGGATCCGCCGAGAGCGCCTGCGGCGGCCGGACGCAAGTGTTACACTATTTTCCACACGAGAATGTGACCAGCCGGACTAGGAGTGGGGAGGTGGATTTACGGTGATCAAAGACGGAGGGGCGCTGGCGAAACGCATCCATGAAGCGCTGGAGTTCGCCGGGCGGCAGTTGCGGCGTCTTGTATCGGCGCATCCTGATTTCTTCCCGATGTATACGCGGAATGGCAAATGGAAGCATTCCGGTGAAGCCTGGACGAACTGGTGCGAGGGTTTTCTTGGCGGCCAATTATGGCTGATGCATTCATACACTGGTGACCGGTGGTGGCGAGACAGAGCCGTCCATTACTCGCGTTTGATAGAGCAGCGCAAAGCGGACGACACGGTCCATGACCTGGGGTTTCTTTTCTGGTCGACCTGGAAGCGCTGGTACGATCTTTCGCCGGAAGGCTTTATCGATGATGTCCTTGTCGAAGCCGGGCGGACAGCCGGGTCGCGCTTTCGCGCCAAAGGGGGGTATTTGCCGTCCTTTGTATCGGCTGAGAGCACGTTCATCGACATCATGATGAATGTTGGCATCATCTTTTACGCCGCCCGGCAAAGCAAGGACGAGACCTTGTGGGAGGGGGCGGCGAAACACTGTGAGACGACGCGGCGCTATTTGGTCCGCGGCGATGGCAGCGTGGCGCATGAAGGGATCTTCGATACGGAAGCGGGCGAGTTTCTGCGGGGGACTACGCATCAAGGCTGGCGCGATGATTCATCCTGGGCGCGCGGCTTGACCTGGGCGATCTACGGTTTCGGCACCGCGTTTCGTTTCACGGGGAACAGTCGCTTCCTGCACACTGCGGAAGCTTGCGCCGCCTTCTATATTCAACATACGCCGGCCCACGGCGTACCGCCAAACGATTGGGCGGAGCCTGATCCGGCCTACCCGCATGAAAGCTCAGCTGCCGCCATCGCCGCAAGCGCATTTCTGCAGTTATCGGAGTTGACGGCCGATTCTGTTCGCGCAGCAATGTACAGGCAATACGCCCTTAGGATTCTGGATACGCTTTTGGAGCCGCGCTTTCTCGCCAACGACACGCCGAATTGGGAGGGCATCCTCAAGCGTGGGATATATCATCAGAGCAGGGGCTTGGGGGTGGATGAAAGTGTCATGTGGGGCGACTATTTCTTGCTGGAAGCGCTCGTGGATGCGCTCCATGTACTGAGGGACCCGACTGCGGCTGGATCCGCGCGGCCCAGGTGTTAGCGAGATTTGCGCCATGATTTGCCGCGGTCTCAGCGGCGAATTATGTTTACACTTTTCGCGCCGACGATGTTGGGTTCAGCCTGAAGTCCGATCGCATCGATTGTCACGTGGCCCCGGTCCCATACGACCATGCCCGCTTCAAGGCCCTCTATGTGAACTCGGCCATCCGGCGCCTCGAGTGTAAGCCCCGACTTTTCCGGACCATGATAGGCGCCGACCCACAGTTCCGCCTCCGGAAGGCCGACGAGCCAGGCGGCATCGTTGCCACAGCGCAAGCGGGCATTGCCCACCGCGACCTGTCCCGAGCGAGCTTGAATGGCGAGGGGCGAGGCCAGCATCGGGAAGCCAAGATCTCCTCTTTGGTCCCAGCGCCGCTCTATCCGCCAACGCATCAGATCGATTTCTATGCCAAGCTGGCGTTCATCCCGGCTGTGCGCCACGCTCCAGCGCCGCGCGTTCACGCCATCAAATGTGCAAGCCTCGTCCAGATGTTCGTGAATCCGGTCGTTTGAGAGGGCGGCAAAAGCTTCCTCGCCGCTGTGGTAAGGAGTTTTGCTTATTACCTCGGCGTAGAAACCGTTGTGAACATAGCCCTGAAAGAAAGCGCCGGGATTAGCCAACTCCCAAAAGGTCTTGTCCGGTCCCCGATAGTTGTACATTTCCAGGACCAGGCTGCCACGATGCTCGACCATGCGGACAGGCGCGTCGACCCCCAGCTTGGACCGGTCGAGCGGGCGGACAAGGATGTATACATTGCCGCATCCGACCACGATGACCGGGCGGTCGGGCAGGTCGGCCGGAAGATCGCCGATGCGCGACCCGTCGACCCAAATCTCATCCACGTCTTCAGCGCGGCTCCAGATCAAGGCGGCCTTGGCGCTGGAGCAGCGAGACCAGGCATCGAGTTCGCGCGATGTATACATGCCGATGGCGCGCGGACCCGCCAAGACACCGCGGAAACTGCCTTCATCGCGAAAGATATGATCGTTCGTGCGCGAACTGGTGCTTCGATAGTCACCAAGCCATTTGTCGTTAATCAGATATCGGGAGAAAACTACGCCGGGCCTTTCCCGGCCGTCTACCGCGTAGTGAACAGCGAAGACATTGGACTGGTTGCTGATGAAGCGGTTCGATTGCGTCGCCAGCTCTTGTGAAGCCACGCCTATACTGAATTCAGCATCGAGGTAGCTGCTGATAACCGTGCTGGCTTTCGCATCGGATGTTTCGGTCACCATCCTCGGCGTCGGCTGATGATTCAGCACGGTCGCGAGCCAGCCAGGCGCCTTGCCCTGCTCAATCAGTTTGGCAAAGGTGGCTGCTTCCGGATCTGACGCGCATATAAGCGCCGGATAATAGGCGCGGCAATGGGGCGGGGCGAGCCGACCGGTTTTGGGATGAAGGCGCAAGGCGACGCTGAGTCCGATGCGCGCGATAATCAATTGAGCAAGTGTGCAAGCTTCATGGTGTTCCGAATAGGCGAGGACTTTGTGCAGAGCTTCGATACACACGAAAGAGTAGGTCGGACTGTTGTATTCGTGCGGGATACCACTCTGATCGATGATGCTCAGCCACTTTCGAAGTTTCGCTATGCCGCGCCGGGTGTATTCCGGCAGGTTCAAGAGTTGGCCACCCAGTATGGAGTTGGAGATATCCTGCGCGACGATGTTTGAATAAACGGGCGAAACATCGATCCGGCGGATTTCGTCTAAACCGAGTCGAATGCGGGCCTTGACGTGCTCGACCTGTTCATTTGACAGGCGCTCGGCATGATTCAACAGCAGCGGTATCAGCCGGACGAGCACGAATTGCACGGCGTTTAGGTCCTCAACCGCCTGATCCTCGTGCTCCCATTTGAAGTTGCCGTAATGGGGCGAGCGCGGGTCCATGTCCTGGCAACCCAGTACTGCATCGATTACCGCTTCAGCGCGGGCAATCGCTTCCGGCGAACCGCTCTCCACCAGGGCAACGCCGTACTCGGCAGACATCCATGCACTGTGAAAGACGCCGTTATCGATGGTGTTGGCGACCAGATGGACATCCGGGTCGTAGACGAGGGGCGGAGCGGAATCGCTCGCTGGCGGAAAGAGGTCGGCGGGTTCAAGCATTTTTCTCTGGCCTTTCAGGCGCTTGGCGCCGATCCAATCGCTTCGAAGCCGCGCAGGTCGAGTTCCTCAGCAAAGTGACAGGCGACCCAGTGATCATTTCCGATTTCGCGGACCGCTGGCTCTTCTTGCCGGCAGCGGTCTTGAACGTATGGGCAGCGGGGGTGAAAGTAACATCCGCGCGGAGGATTGCTCGGGTCGGCGACTTCGCCCTCAAGGCGGATGCGAATCCCCTTGTTCCGGAGTCGCGGGTCGGGCTTGGGCACGGCCGATAGCAGCGCTTCGGTGTAGGGATGCAAGGGATTGGCGAATAGCTCTTCCTTGCTGGCCAGCTCAACAATTTTGCCGACATACATGACGGCGACGCGATGGCTGATGTGCTCGACGACGCTGAGATCATGCGCGATGAAGAGATAGGTCAGGTTCAATTCTTCCTGCAAGTCTTGCAGGAGATTCAGTATCTGCGCCTGTACCGATACATCCAGGGCGGACACAGCCTCATCAGCGACGATAAGCCGGGGATTCAAGGCAAGGGCGCGGGCGATCCCAATTCGCTGGCGTTCTCCCCCGCTGAAGGCATGGGGATAGCGCCGGATGTATTCCGGGCGCAAGCCAACACGGCGCAGCAATGCCGCGACACGGTCTTCCAGTTCCGAGCCACTGGCGATGCGATTGACTTTGAGCGATTCGCCAACGATTTGAAGAATGGGCAGCCGCGGATTTAATGAGGAGAATGGGTCTTGAAAGATCATCCGAATCTCGCGCCGGAAGGGTCTCAGAGCTTGGTTGTCCAATTCCGCCAGATCTATGCTTTCCCGCTCTTCGGCTTCATACAGGATCTGACCGGCCGTCGGTCGATATACACGCAGTACACAGCGCCCCGTTGTCGTTTTGCCGCAGCCCGACTCGCCAACCAGGCTCAAGGTCTCGCCGGCTCGGATGCTGAAGCTGACATCGTTAACGGCTTGCACGAAACCAACCGTCCGGCGAAACATTCCCCGCCGGATTGGAAAACGCATCTGAAGATGGCGAACTTCCAGCAGCGGGCGCCTAGCTTGAATTGTCCCGTCCGAGTCCGATTGACCGTTCAATTTGACGATTCCTTGTCACAATCCGTCTCAATCGAAGCGGAATACAGCAGGCAGCGCGCGCTATGGTTTGGGCTGACCATGCGGCGATGCGGGTCAATGCTGTCGCACTTTTCGGCGATGAAGTCGTCGCAACGGGGATGGAAGGGGCAGCCAGACGGGCGATCAAAGGGATGCGGCACCGTTCCCCGTATGGAATACAGGCGCTTGTTTTCACGACTATCGTAGCGAGGAATTGACTGCAGGAGCGCGCGTGTATAAGGATGCTTGGGATCATGGAAAATGGCATCCACCTCTCCGCTTTCGACATCGCGCCCAAGGTACATCACAACCACTTCGTCCGCGATTTCGGCGACAACGCCCAGGTCATGCGTGATGAAGAGCACCGCCATGCCAGTGGCCTGCTGCAGTTCGCGTATCAGGTCGAGGATATTCGCCTGCGTCGTCACATCCAAGGCGGTAGTTGGTTCATCGGCGATCAGCAGTTGGGGCTCGCAAGCCAGTGCTATGGCGATCATGGCGCGCTGCCGCATGCCGCCCGAAAGCTCAAAAGAATAGGCCTCCAGTTGCTCGCCCGGACGCGGGATGCCGACCACATCAAGCAAGAAGGTGGCGCGCTTGCGGGCTTCCTGTTTTGTGACCGGCAGATGCAGCAGAATCGCCTCCATGATTTGGCTGCCGATGGTATGCACCGGACTCAGCGAGGACATCGGCTCCTGAAAGATCATGCTGATCTCGCCGCCGCGAATGTATCGAATCTCACGCCCTTTGGGGTTTATCTGCGCCAGGTCGATCGCTGCGCCATTTCGCTGCCGAAAGTTGATCTCTCCAGAGACGATCTCGCCTGGACTGGGCACGATGCGCAGTATGGAGCGAGCAGTAACCGATTTGCCGCAGCCTGATTCGCCGACCACACACAGGGTCTGGCCGCGCTTTAGGGATAGGTTGACCCCATCAACGGCTTTGACCACGCCTTCATCGGTGAAGAAATGCGTCTTCAAATCCTTGACGTCAAGCAAGGTCTGATCGTCGGTTTTCGCCGGGTCATCAAGCCTGGTATGGGTCGGCTGCATCTCTCAATCCGTCTCCCAAGAAATTCATCGCCAACACGGCGACCACAACCGCCAAGCCCGGGAACAGCAGCCAGGGCGCCGTCGCAATGGAGCGAACATTTTGCGCTTCTTGCAGCAGCACGCCCCAACTGACCACCGGCGGTCGCAGTCCTATGCCCAGGAAACTCAGGGCGGTCTCGGCCAGGATCATGCCTGGAATCGCCAGGGTCACGGAGGCGATGATGTGGCTGGTCATTGAGGGCACCATGTGGCGGAGGATGATTTGTATCTCGCGCACGCCGTCCAAGCGCGCCGCGATAACGAAGTCTTCGGTCTTGAGCGACAAAAAACGACCACGCACCTCGCGGGCAAGGGCCGTCCAGCCGATCAAAGACAGGAGCACGGTGATCGCAAAGTAAACACGCACCGGCGGCCAGGTCAGCGGGATGGCGGCGGAAAGGCCCATCCAAAGCGGGATCGTCGGCAGCGAACGCAGAATCTCGATTGTGCGCTGGATCAAGTTATCGATAAGGCCGCCGTAATAGCCAGATATTCCGCCCAGAATGACGCCAAGCAGCAGGCTCAATCCGACGCCGACCAGACCCACCGACATCGACACCCTTGTGCCATAAATCGTTCGGCTCAGCACATCGCGGCCCAGCCTGTCCGTGCCGATGAGGTGTACGGGGTCGCCGAATTGCGCCGCCCCGATCAGATGAACGTCAAGCGTGAACAGGCCCCACAACTTATATTCCTCGCCTTGCACAAACAGACCTACCGGATAGGTGATCGTCTCGTCCAGGACGTAGGTGCGCTTGAATGATTCTTGATCTATCTGCACCTTGTGGCCATAGACGTGGGGAAAAAAGCGCCAGCCGGCGCCCGTCCATTGAAAGAGGTTGATGCTCTGCGGGGGCAGAAAGGTGTGCTGCGCGCTATATGTCCTGGCTGAATACGGGGCGAAAAACTCGGCAAATAGCGCCACCACATATAGGAATATCGTGACCAGGCCGGCAAGCATCGCCAGCCGGTGTTTGCGAAACTTCCACCAGATCAACTGCCACTGGTTGGCGACGACAATGCGCGTTTCGGCATGGACCTCGGCAGCCGCGCCGGCGCCGTCGTCCGCGGGTGGGGGCATGGCGGCGGTCATTGGAGCTGTATCCTGGGATCAATCCATGCCAGCAGAATATCGGAGACCAGCGTACCGATGATGGTGAGAACGCTGACCAGCAGGATGAGGCTGCCGGCGAGGTACATATCTTGCGCCTGAAGCGAACGGTAGAGCAGGGGCCCGGTGGTCTGCAGATTCAAAACGATCGATGTTATCGCGGACCCCGACACCAGAGCGGGAAAGACCCAGGCCAGCGCGCTCACCAGGGGATTCAGCGCCACTCTCACCGGGTATTTGAAGAGCAGTTTCAGTTCGGAGAGTCCGCGGGCTCGGGCGGCATCAACGTAGAGTTTGGAAAGCTCATCCAACAGGTTGGCGCGCATCACGCGGATTAACGCTGCTGTGCCGGCCGTGCCAAGTATGATGACAGGCAGCCATATATGGCTGAGCAGGTCGAGCACACGGTCAAGCGACCAATCCGCCTCAATGTATTCCGGCGAGAAGAGGCCGCCAACGCTCTGCCCGAAATAGCGGAAGGCGATATACATGAGAACGAGCGCCAGGAGAAAATTCGGAATGGCCAGACCGATGAATCCGATGATCGTCACCAGATAGTCGCCGATGGTGTATTTCTTGACGGCTGAATAAATGCCGATGGGGATGGCGACAATCCAGACGAATGCCAGCGTGAAAAGCGATAGAACCATTGTCAGGCCCAGGCGCTCCCAGATCAGGTCGCTTACCGGCCGATTCCATTCGAAGGAGTCGCCGAAGTCACCTTTCGTGATGATGCCGCTGATCCATTTCCAGTATTGCACAGTGATCGGTTCGTCTAGACCGTAGCGTTCGCGCAAGGCATCAACCTGGGCTTGGTCCACGGTCTCTTCGGCCTTGCTGATTAGAGAGGCGAGGAAATCGCCGGGCGGCAATTGGATCACCACGAAGGCGATGATCGAGACGATCAGCAGCGTTGGTATCAGATAGATGATTCGCCGCGCGATGTACCAGATCATGAGTCAGACGGCTCTCGACGGATATGCGCTTCTAATAGCCGGCGTTTTTGTAGTCGGCGCTGGCGTTTGGCCCGTAACCCAGTTCATCCCGGCGAATGCGAAATGCCGCAATCGCATCGGCGTAATCAGGATCGTCAAGAAAGTTGCTCGTTTCTTCCGGGTTACGTGACAAGTCGAACAAGACTTCGGGCATTTCCCGCCCGTAGTACTGATACTTGAGATGATCGCGCTTGATCATCAGGTTCTCGTAGCGATCGAAGTGCGTTTCATGTCCCAGATGCGTGCCGCCATAATGTGAGATGGTTTCGTTGTCCCAGTCCGCGCTATCGCCGTTCAGCAATGGAACCAGACTGCGACTATCCAGTCCGTCGACCGCCGGGACATCTGTGAGGTCACAAAGCGTCGCGAACAGGTCACACAGGTTGACGTTCTTTTCGACAATCCGCCCGGCGTTGGCGCGCCCCGGCAATCGAATGATCAGCGGCACCTTGACGCTGCCCTCGAAAAATTTGGTCTTTTCCCAGAGCGTGTGCTCGCCCAACATCTCGCCATGGTCGCTGGTGTAGATGATGATCCAGTCATCCAGGTTTTGGCCGACATGTTCAAGCGCAGCGAACACTCGGCCGTAATCTTGGTCTATTCCTTCGACCATACCGTAATAGGCCGCTGTAGCCCGGCGGATTTCCCGCTCGCTGGCATCGACCCTCGGCTGCACTGCCCGGCTGCTGAGGAAGGGATGGTCAAAAGCTGTCTCGTTCACATAGGGCGTAACGCGGCTCAGGTAGTAAGTGAATCTGTCATGCGTGGTGAGGAAGGGGACATGCGGCCGCACGAAGCTCACCATCAGCATCAACGGGCGTGTTGGGATGGCGCGGTCGTAGTAGGGGTCGGTGAAGAAGTTTTCTATGAAACGCAGGGCGCCATCCAGCGTGTAAGCATCGTGCCCGTTGATGGGACCCCGCCCGATGCCGGCGCGTTTGACTTCCTTGGCTTGCGTCCATTTATGCTCGGTGGCGACGGGCAAGTCCCGAAGCGCTTCGAGATTCCGTCCCTCGATGAAGTCATGTCGAACGCTCATACCGTCGCCGATGCGGCGCGTCCAACCCTGCATCTGATCGGTGCCGTTGTGATGCAGTTTGCCGGCGGCGACAGTCGCGTAGCCATACTGGGACAGTCGTCGAGCGAAGGTCATGTGGCCGGGCGCCAGGTCTTCCCCGAAGATCTCACAGCCACAAGTGCGAGGCAGTTGACCGGCGGCCATGCTCTGCCGTGAAGGAATGCAAATGGGCGAGGGGGCATAGGCGTTGTTGAAGACGACGCCGGTGCGCGCCAGGTCGTCGAGCGTGGGCGTCCGCACGACAATATCGCCCGCGTAGCCAGCGACATCGGCGCGATGCTGATCGCTCATCAGGAATAGAATATTCGGACGCGCATTCGCCATCCGTCATTCCTTCACGGATAGTCCAGATTGGAGCGTCATCCGCCGAACTTTCAATCCGGTCCGGCGGATGACATTTCACTTGGTCGCCTTATTGCTGAGCGCCCTCTTCGATGAAGAAGAGCGTCGTATCGATCGGCGCCGGCCAGGGGAACTTCCATGAACCCGTCGATGTCGCCGGTACGTTGCGGAAGTAGTTCTTGGCGATGCCGTAGCCCGGCGTAATCGAGTTAATACCCATCACGTAGAACTCGTCCTTGGCGATGGCCAGCAGTTCCGCCATCAACTCGGCCTGGCGTTCGAGGTCACCGGTGCCCTTGATTTGATCAAACAGCGCCATCTGCTGCTGCGCCGCTTCGGGCGGCTCTTCACCGGTTTCGGGATCGAAATACCACTTCGTCCACAGAGGCGCATAGGCGCTCTCGACCGGATCAGAGGGGAAATACCAGATCGGCGTGAGGTATACATCGAGTCCGCCGGAAGCGCCCCAGATCGTGGCGTCATGTTCGCTGTTGACCTTGCGGGAGACCAGCAGCGAGCGGTCGATGATGCGGGGTTCCATGTGGATGCCCACCGCTCCCCAATAGCCTTGGATCAGCTCCAGAACATCGGGCCAGCCGCGGCCAAAGAGGTCGCCGGCTTCAACGATGATGCTGATGCGATTGCCGTCCGGACCCAAGCGGAAACCCTCAGCATCCCGGTCGGTGTAGCCGGCCTTGTCCAGATGCTCGTTTGCCAGGTCGACATTGTATTCCGTGTACTGGTAGGCGAATTCCTCATCGTAAAACGGCGAATCAGGATTCGGCGCGATCTGTCGCGGTTCGCCCTGGCCGAGGTAAACGATGTCGACGATTTCCTGTCGGTTGATGGCATGTGACAGCCCGATACGGAAATCTTTGTTCTGGAAGATCTCGCGCTTGGCCGGGTCCAGGTGCGTCAGGTTAATCGCCAGCGCCGTCATGTTGGCGCCCTCGCCGACGATACCGTAGGTGTAGTAGCCGCCAGTTTCACGGTTGTCGTACACAATTGGCCGGTTGGCCGCCGAGTTGAAGTGACGCGCCATCATGTCAATATCGCCATTGAGGACTTGCAGGAGCAGGGTTTCCTTGTCCTCGAGCTGGTCAAAAATCATGCGATCGATATAGGGCAACTGGTTGCCATCCGGGTCAACCTTGAAGTAATAGGGATTGCGCTCCGCTTCGACGCGACCGGTGCCGCCGCCATAGGTCGCCGTCAGCCTCCAGGCGTGCAGTGTCGGGACGGTGTCCGACTGCCAGAAGCTGGTATTGGTCCAGAAGCAAGGCTCGACGCCGCCTTTGGATTGGAAAAGCTCAACCCAGTCGCTTGCGCCGGCTTCCGCGATTTTCGCGTCAATGTCGTCGGCGTAATTGATGTGATAGGGCTCGAGGTAGTGGCGGGGGTAGCTGGTGGGTCCGCAGCCCAGGATCGACGCCAGGTTTTGCAGAAAGAGACCGTTCGGTGTACTGAAAGAGAACTTCACGGTGAAGTCGTCGATCTTCTCGACGCTCAGCGGTTCGCCGCCCGAGATTAACCAGGTGGCTATCGTCGGCGTCAAGTCTTCGTTCGTCAGGACATCATCGTACCAGAAGGTAATATCATCCGCCGTATAGGGCGCGCCATCCGACCAGCGCAGGCCTTCGCGCAATTCAAATGTGAACTCGGTCGCTTCGTCATTCGCCGAGAATGATTTGGCGACGCCCGGCATCAGGCCCGTCCATTCCGGCGTGAAGCGGATCAGGTTTTCGTAGGCCATCAATCGGATCATCCAAATGTGATCCAGGCCGCCGACCATCGCCGAGCGCCATTCACCGCCGTAGTCGCCGATGCGTTCGTAAGGCGTGATCACTAGGGGCTCGGCCGGCAGGCGCTCTTCAACCGGCGGCAATTCACCAGCCTCGACCAGAGCGGCCAGCATCGGCGCTTCGCCATACATGGCATCCTGGGCTACCGCGCTGGTAAAGCTGAGCAGCAGCAGGAGGGCGCAAATCGTAAAGGTCATTACTCTTTTCATGACTATTCTCCAATCTGTTCCATCAATGTTTTGGCGTTGCGGAGAGTATAAAATGCTGGGCTGCTACTGTCAAAAAGCCGGTAATTGCAATTGCGGACCAGCACGGCTAGATGACTGAGAAGATGACCGACGCCCTGATTGCGTTTGCTGATGTTTTGACAGAACTGAACTGTTTAGTTAAATTATCAGAACTGAATTTTGCAGTTGAAGAAAATGACTTATTGGAAGAAACGCTCATTCGACGTCTCCAAAGCTCATGTTTTCTCTGGCGCGAGCGTTCCTGCTGCGCCGTTATTCCGTCTTCTCATAGCGACAAATGCTGCTGGGATTAGGTCTCTTGTCCAGGGCGATGCGGCCCGCATTGGCCGGGGCTGCCAGGCGGATACGAACTGAAATGAAAGCGATCCGCGCGTAGATTGCAAGGAGGTATGTATCGGCGTTTCGTTCATGATGCTCCGCAGCCAATTGCGGAGCGCTGAAGAATAGAAGTCAACTAAGGAGGAGGATTATGTTTAGACGTTTGTTCACCCTTTTTGTGCTGGTCTTGCCTGTCGCCTTGCTTTCTGCCCCCGTTGCCGGGCAGATGACTTATAGCGAGGCGCCGGCGCTGGCGGAAATGGTCGCGGCTGGGGAGTTGCCGCCGGTCGAAGAGCGCCTGCCGGCCAATCCGCTCGTCGTCGAACCGATCGAAGAAATCGGCGTCTACGGCGGGACTTGGCTGACCTTCGGCGACAACATCAGCCGCCTGTCCAACCTGGTGATCTGGCAGGACATTGGTCTGCTCATGTGGAACAACGACCAGAATGCGACGGTTCCCAGTTTGGCGGAGAGCTGGGAGATCAGCGACGATAGCCAGGAATTCACGATCAGGCTGCGCGAAGGCTTGAAGTGGTCCGATGGCGCGCCGATGACCGCTGACGATGTCATGTTCTGGTACAACGATGTCATCAGCAATGACGAGCTGCGCCCGGTCAAACCCGGCTTCATGCGCACGCCGAATGGCCACGTCGGCACAGTGGAACAGATCGACGGTCTCACGGTCGTCTTTAAGTTTCCCGAGCCGCACGGCATGTTCCTCACGCTGCTGACGAAGGAGTTCCACACCTATCTGCCCGCTCAATACATGAAGCAGTTCCACAAGAACCACACTTCCGAAGATGAGCTGCAAGCGCGTATCGACGAAGCGGGCGTCTCGAACTGGGTTGACCTCTTTTACCTGCGCTGGAATACCTCGGGCGGCGGCAACAGCCGCGGCATGAACAATCCCGAACTCCCGACCATGCTGGCTTGGGTGCCGACTATCGAGCCGCCGGGCGATCGCTTCGTCTTCGAGCGGAATCCCTACTTCTTCGCTGTCGATACGGAAGGCAATCAGTTGCCCTACATCGACCGGATCGACTTCCGCGTTGTCGATGGCGAAGTCATGAAGCTGCGTATTCTGGCCGGTGAGCCGAACTTCCAGGCGGCGCGCGCCCTGACTTTCGCCGACATGGCGCTTTATGTCGAAAACGCCGAAGCGAATGAATATGAAATCCTGCGCTGGGGCGACCTGCAAATCTCCGAAGCCGCGATCTGGATCAACCTGAACACACCCGATCCAGTCGATAGGGAACTCTACCAGGATGTGCGTTTCCGCCGCGCGATGTCCATCGCAATCAATCGCGAGCGCGTGAACGACACGCTCTACTTCGGGCAGGGACAAGCGACTGCGGCGACGCTGCCGCCGGTCGAATCCCGCTATTACAAAGAAGAATACGCCCGCGCCTACACCGAGTATGATCCGGACGGAGCGAACGCCCTGCTGGACGAAGTCGGCTTGGCCGAACGGGACGGCGACGGCTTCCGCCTGAAGTCTGATGGGAATCGCTTGTCGATAGTTATCGAAGTGCCCAACAACCGGCTGCCGATGATTGACAACCTCAATCTCATTCGTGACGACTACGCGGACGTCGGCGTCGAGTTCATCATCCGTCCGATCGACAACGCGCTTTGGGGCCAACGCATGAGGGCCGGTGACATGCAGTTCGTCGGCTGGCCAATGGCGAAAGCCGCCACCGAAACCGATCTGGTGCCCATCAGCACCAATACCGATTGGGCGCCCCTCTGGGGCCTTTGGTACCACACCAACGGCGAGCAAGGCGAAGAGCCGCCGCAATACATCAAGGACCTGCAGGATGTCTGGACGCGGATCTTGGCGACATCTGACGAAATGGAACGCGACCAGCTCTACGACACGATTCTCCGCACGCAGGCCGAGAACATGTGGGTCATCGGCGTCGTCGGGCCCTTGCCGAAACCGGTCATCAGAAAGACCTGGTTCCGCAACGTCAAGAGGGACTGCACCTGGAGCTACCATCACGGCGGATTCATCGGCTGCACCGATCCCTTCCAGTTTTGGATTGAGGCCGATCATCAGTAGCGGCTGGTCGCCGGTAAACTTTGTAACCGGGTCCGTGTCATCAGAATCTGGATGCGCGGGCTCGGTCTCACAATTCATAAACATCTTGAAGCGAAAGGCAAAGACATGTCGGAGTACGATATTCTGGAAAGATATGAAGGATTGCGCTTGACCGATGTCTGCGATGGCATGGACGCTTTGCGGCGTCAGGACATCGGCTTGGTCGCGGGAGACATCCGCCCTTTATGGCGCGATATCGATAACTTCTCGCACCGTTTCTGTGGCCTGGCGTACACAGTCCGTTTCATGCCGACTGCGCGGCCGGTTGACGCCTATGAACCGGAAGACTTCGAGACCTGGAAGGGCAACTGGTATCGGACGTATGCCGGCGGTCCACCTGTCGACGAGATTCAGAAGGGCGATGTGATCGTCATTGACGGCGGCGAAATCGGCACGGTCGGCTTTATCGGCTCCAACAACGGTTTCGCTTGGATCGCTGCCGGCGCAGTCGGCATCGTGACCAACGGCGGCGCCCGCGATACCGATGAACTAATCAAGCAGCGGGTGCCGGTCTACTCGCGCCGTGTCACTCAGTCCATCCGTCCCGGCCGGCTGGAACTCGACTCAACCCAGATTCCCGTCAATATCGGTGGCGTGCTCGTTAGACCGAAAGACTTGGTCTTGGCGGATGGCGATGGCGTCATCGTTGTGCCGCTGGAAATTGCCGAGGAAGTGGCGAAGCATGCCTGGGTTGTTGCGGAAGGCGACAAGCGAGGCCGACGCCGCATCTACGAAAAGCTGGGACGGGAGCCGGATTGGACGGTCGACGTCTAACTCGAACAGCGATTGCAAATGGCGGGCTTCTCCGCGCGGCGCGTGGAGCCCGCTCTGGTTGATACGCCATGCCGCAGTACATCGTCAAACGCATACTCTTGATGATCCCGACGCTGGTCGCGCTGTCGATCTTCATCTTTGTGCTCACGCAGCTGCCGCCGGGCTCCTACCTCGATTCGATCGTCACCGAGCTCGAGTCCCAGGGCGAGTCTATCTCGCAGGACCAGATCGAGAGTCTCAAAGTGCGCTACGGCTTTGATGAGCCCTTGACCGTGCAGTATCTCAAGTGGGTCTCCGGCTGGCTGCGCGGCGATTTCGGCACGTCCTTCACTTATTACGGCAAACAGAATCTTGAGGTTATCGCCCATTTTCTCGGCTACACCGTCTTGATTGCCGTCAGCACGCAGCTTTTCATTTTGGTCGTCGGCATCGCCATCGGCATCTTTTCGGCGACGCACCAATACACGCTGGGCGATCATGTGGCGACTTTCATCGGCTTCATCGGTCTGTCGATACCCAATTTTTTGCTGGCGCTGATCCTGATGTATGTCGGCTATTTTGTCTTCGGCATTCCGGCTCTGGGCGGCTTGTTCTCAAATGAGTACTTGGACGCGCCCTGGAGCATCGGCAAAGCGCTGGATTTGCTGGCGCATCTGTGGATACCGGTCGTCGTTCTGGGCACAGCCGGGACCGCGGGCATCGCCCGGCGGATGCGCGGCAATCTGCTGGACGTGCTCAAGATGCAGTATGTGGCGACGGCGCGGGCCAAGGGTTTGCGCGAAGGCGTCGTCATTCGCAAGCACGCCACGATGAATGCCGTCTCGCCCATTATCATGGCGGTCGGCATGCGCTTCCCGCAGATATTGTCCGGCTCGACGATTGTATCCATCGTGCTCTCGCTGCCGACGCTGGGTCCTGTGCTTTACAAGGCGCTGACCAACCAGGATATGTACCTGGCGGGAACGATCCTGTTCTTTCAAAGCCTGCTTTTATTGGTCGGCAACCTGCTGGCCGATATCGCGCTGGTCGCTGTCGATCCGCGCGTCGAATTCGAGTGAGGCCGCTTTTGCCATGTCTGACGCATCGCCCAAGCCGGCGCAGATAACTAAAGGGGTGCAGCAGGGCCTGTCGCAGTGGGACCTGATGTTCATCAAGTTCAAGCGGCATCGTTTGGCGATGTTCTCGGGCCTATTTCTCATCATCGTATATGTGGTCATTTTGTTCGCCGAATTCTTCTCGCCCTATCCCACCAACGAGAAGTTCGGCAAGTTCGTTTACACCCCGCCCATGCCGATCTGGTTTTGGGATGAGAACGGGCCTTCGCGCCCATTCGTTTATGGCTACAAGCAAGAACTGGATATGGAGACCTTTCAGCGGACCTATGTTGCCGATACCGAACAGAAATACTACATCCACTTCTTCACGCGCGGCGCCGAATACAGTCTGCTGGGCATCGTCAAGTCCGATATCCACTTCTTCGGCGTTGACGAGCCGGGCAAGATTTTCCTGTTTGGCACGGACCGATTTGGGCAGGATGTCTTTTCGCGCGTATTGACGGGCGCGCAGGTCACGCTCACCGCCGGGATGCTCAGCGTCGCCATCAGCGTAGTGCTGGGAGCGGTGCTGGGTACGCTGTCCGGTTACTACGGCGGGGTTGTGGACTTGATCGTTCAGCGCGTGATCGAATTCTTGAGCTCCATCCCGCGGATTCCGCTTTGGATGACGCTGGCGGCAGTGATGCCAACCGATTGGTCTTCGGTGCGGATCTACTTCGGCATCATCACCATCCTTGCCTTTCTGGGCTGGATGGGCATGGCGCGGGAGGTTCGCGGCAAGGTGCTCATCTTGCGCAGCATGGACTACGTCATGGCGGCGAAGGCGAGCGGCGCGTCAAGCTCCTACAACATCTTCAAGCACATGCTGCCCAACGCGCTCAGCCACATTATCGTCGTGGCTACGCTTGCCGTGCCGGTCATGATCATCGTCGAGACATCGCTCAGCTTCCTGGGATTCGGCATCCAGCCGCCGATGACCAGCCTCGGCGCATTGCTGCGGGAGGCGCAGAATGTGCAATCCGTGGTCAACTTCCCCTGGCTCTTTACCCCGGCGATCGTCATCATCGTGACGACCTTGGCGTTTAACTTCCTGGGCGACGGCCTGCGCGACGCCGCCGACCCTTACTCACAATGACCGAGGCGACGACATGACGGAGCAGAGCGATGCACTCCTTCGCGTGCGCGGCCTCAAAACGCAGTTCCGCACCGAACAAGGCACGATTCGCGCTGTCGATGGCGTCGATTTTGATATTAGACGGGGCGAGACCTTCGGTATCGTGGGGGAGAGCGGCTGTGGCAAGAGCGTAACGGCTTATTCTATCATGCAGTTGATCGAACGTCCCCAAGGCGATATCGTCGGCGGGTCTATCGAATACATCGACGATCATGGACGAGCGGTCGACATCGCCCGGCTGGATCCAAACGGCGATGACATGCGCAATCTGCGCGGCAACGACATCGGCATGATTTTTCAGGAACCGATGACATCGCTCAATCCGATTTACACCATCGGCAATCAGATTGTTGAGGCGATAGTGCTGCATCAGCAGGTGAGCAAAATGGAAGCGCGCAAGCGGGCGCTTGAACTGCTCGATCGCGTGGGCTTATCGGATCCGCACAGCCAGATTGATGATTATCCGCATCAGTTGTCCGGGGGAATGCGGCAGCGGGTGATGATCGCGATGGCCTTATCCTGCAACCCGCGCCTGCTTATCGCCGATGAACCGACCACCGCCCTGGATGTGACGGTTGAGGCGCAGATCCTCGATCTCATGCGCGACTTGCAGAACGACTTCGACATGTCGATTATGCTGATCACCCATAACCTCGGCGTCGTCGCTGAGATCTGCGACCGCGTGATGGTCATGTATTTGGGTAAGGTCATTGAAGAGGGCAGCACAGTCGATATCTTCTATAATCCGCGCCATCCCTATACGCGCGGATTGCTCGCGTCAATCCCTCAGATTGGCTTAAGCGCGCGCTTGACGCCGATCGAGGGGGCCGTCCCGATGATGCAGGATATCCCCGAAGGCTGCACCTTTGCGCCACGCTGTCCGGAGGCGATGGCCATCTGTCAGAGCGAGCCGCCGATGTTCTACCCCTCGGAATCACAGCGCGCGAAATGCTGGCTGTATTCGGACGAGGCGATGACACAGCATGTCGAGTGAAACCATCCTGCAAGTCCAGGGGCTGAAAAAGCATTTCCCGATCAGGAAAGGCATTCTGAAACGCACGGTCGGCTGGATACGGGCGGTCGATGATGTCAGCTTCTCGGTGTCGGAAGGCCAAACTCTTGGTCTGGTCGGCGAGAGCGGTTGCGGCAAGACCACCACCGGGCGCTGTATCTTGCGCCTCCACGAACCGACTTCGGGCTCGATTTTCTATCGCCTCGATGGCCAGCTTGAAAATATTGTCGGCTTCGATCACGGGGAGATGAAGCGCGTCCGGCAGAAAATGCAGATCATCTTTCAAGACCCCTTTTCATCGCTTGATCCGCGGATGACGGTGCATGATATCATCGCCGAACCGCTGCGCATCAACCGCATCGGGACGCGAGCGCAGCAATCCGAACGCGTGGAAGAATTGCTGGATATGGTGGGGCTGAACGCGGCCCAGATGAATCGGTATCCGCATGAGTTCAGCGGCGGCCAGCGGCAGCGCATCGGCATCGCCCGGGCCTTGGCGCTGAACCCGGAGATGATCGTCTGCGATGAGCCGGTATCGGCGCTCGATGTATCGGTGCAAGCGCAGGTGCTGAACCTGCTGATGGATCTGCAGGAGCGGCTCAATCTCGCCTATCTGTTCATCGCCCATGACCTGAGCGTGGTGGAGTATATCAGCAAGCGCGTTGTCGTCATGTACCTTGGGAAGATCGTCGAAATCGCTGATGCGACCGACCTCTACGAGTCGCCACGTCATCCTTATACGGAAGCGCTTCTGGGCGCCATTCCGATTCCCGATCCCCTCGCCAAACGCGTCCGCAAACCCCTGTCCGGGTCCGTCCCCAGCGCGGCCAACCCGCCCAGCGGCTGCAATTTCCGCACGCGCTGTCCTTATGTGCAGGAGCTCTGCGCGCTTGAGGAACCGCCCCTCGCCGAAGTCGCGGGGGATCGCTACGTCGCCTGTCATTTCGCCGACGAGCTCGACCTGACCGGTTTCTCACGCGGGGAGACGAAAGAATTGCCGGTCTATACCGCGCCGCCGCCAACAGAGAGATGATAGGAAAAGCGCCGCATTCATGCGCCCGCTCCAGTTCAATCCAGCATGAGGGCGCTTCGTTTCAACCGAGGGCAATCCCATGAGCATCATTCCTTCGAATCGTATGAAGACGCTGCTCCGCGCCGGGCATGCTGTGGCTGGCACAATGTTGATCGAGTTTCGACAGCCGGCGGTTATGCAAGCGCTCACAAATGCCGGATATGACTTTGCCACCATAGATATGGAGCATGGTGTCTTTGACTACGAGTCGGTCGCGGATCTGAGCCGGTTTGGCCGCCATATCGGCATCACGCCGCTGGTTCGCGTGCCGGACAAGGAGTATCCCTATATTGCGCGCGCGCTTGACGTGGGCGCGCAGGGGATTATGGCGCCGCGACTGCGCACGGCTGATGATGTGCGTGATGTGGTGAACATGATGAAGTATCCACCGCTGGGAGGGCGTGGCTGCTCGTTCTCGCGTGGGCACACCGATTTTCAAGGCGGCCCGCTGGCGGAGAATCTGCGCGCGGCGAATGAAGAGACGCTGCTGATCATCCAGGTTGAAACACGGGACCTGATTGAGGACATTGACACGGTCGCTTCAATAGCCGGCGTCGACGCCCTGCTCATCGGCCCCACCGATCTGTCAATCGACTTGGGCGTGGCCGGTCAGTTGGATTCGGCGCCGCTGCTTTCGGCGATAGAAAAGACGCTTGCAGCCTGTCAAAAGCATGGCGTCGCGCCGGGCATTCAAATGAATGATCTTGACCGCCTGGCTCACTGGGCGGGAAAGGGCATGCGGGTCTTGAGCGCTTTTTCCGAGGTCGCTCTGCTGCAGCGAGCGGGACGATCGGTGACGGAAGCGCTTTCACTTTCGAAGCCCTAAAACGAAGAGCCGGCAGCCATTCACCAGGACAAGATACGGTCCGTTCAATCAGGCCGAATCTGCCCTTTCACGTCAAGCAGATTCAGCAGGTAGCCCTGCGGGTCTTCGGCATTGGGCAGCGGCAGTTGACGCAGCGGCTCGATGAAGTCCACCGGCAGGTCGCCCTCGCTGATGATGCGGTTTATCAGCTTGCCGACATCGTTGTATTGCATGATGATGGCGTTGAGATAGTTGTCGTTGGCGGTCACTTTCCACAACTCCACCGCCGATAGCAGGGCCTCCAGATTGTGCACCAGCATGCCGATTTTGTAGCGGTACTCGGGTTCGTTGGTGGCGGCGCGGTCTTGAATCGCGTCCATGATGCCCGCCCCCGCCCGAATCAAGAGGCGGGCGTCGAGGTCGATCGGCAAGGCGCAGCGCTTGATGTAATCGGCATAGTCGAAGAAAGGCGGGCGGCGGGTCTCGCGGCTGTTGTTGAGGATCTGCTTGCCTTCCAGCGGCACATAGGCGTTCTCGCTCAGGATGCGCATCCGCTCCGCGATATCGCCTTTCGCCGTCGCTTCCAGGTAGCGGCGCGTATGTTTATAGGTGAGCAGGGTGTTGAGCGTGTAATGCCCGTCGAAAACGGGGTAGACGAAGGAATCGATAGCGTTGCCGCCGATATTCGAAGCCTTCAGGAAGCCTTTCGAGCCGGTCACCAGCAGATTCTGCGACAGTATCTCATTGCATTTCAGCAGCAGCCATGATTTCAGCATGATGCCGTGAAATTGCAGGAAGGGGCTGTCGCTGAAGGCCAGGGCGCGGAAGAAGGAGAAGTTGATCAGCGCCGCTTGCTGGACGAGGTTGTAGAGCTGGCGGAAGACATTGCTGAAGGCGATGGGATTGTCGCCGAAGATGCTCTTGGTCGACAGGTGCTCGATGGCGGCGGGCAGGGAGTCGTCCACCATTTTCACGCCCATATAGGCGCAGTGGTATTTCGATGGCAGGGCCATCCGCTGCAAGATCTCCAGGCCGCGCCCCACCTGGCCGATCAGGATGCCGGGGCCGTCAATATCGAACTTGGTCAGGACCATGCTGCGCAGGACGTGCGTTTCCAAACGCTGCCAGTCACAAGTGCTGCTATGCGGGACGGCGAATATCGAGAGGGAGCGGGGACCATCGGCGGCCGGATCGACCTTGGCGATGACGGAGTGATAATCGGCGTGGTAGGAATTATTGATGAGCCACTTTTGCCCTTTGATGTGATAACGCTTGCCGCTCGGATCGTCAGCGATGGGCGTCGCGCGGGTGCGGATGCTGAGCAGGTCGGTGCCAGTGTGCTCCTCCGTCCAACCCAGGGTGAATATCTTGCCCTTGAGCTTGGCCGCCAACTCGTATTCTTCGGCGGCGACCAGCATCATATAAGCCAGTCCGCTGGCGGCGCAGGCGGTCATATAACTGGGGTTGTTCTTGAAATGGCGGGTGGCGACCAGCATGGAGCCCATCAGGTTGAAGGTCGGGTAGACGTTGTCCAGCACGTCCATCATGCCGGCGCGCAGGCGCTGATAATCGAGAATGTCGCCGAACTGCGGGTCTTTAATGGTGTGCATTAGCTTTTACCCCCCTCTTTTCCCGCCATCTCTATGGCGGGCATCCCCATAGCGATGGGGGGAAGCCAGGGGCCGGCAGGGGAAAGTTGTCACGAGCGTCATTTCGATGATTTCTCTCGATTGCATTTTGTGCAGAGCTTTTTGCGGTTTTGTCGGTCGCTTTGCCGCCTTCATCATCTTTATGGTAGCTGGCGTCGAGGTCGCGGACGGTGAGGTCAATCAACTCGATTTTCAGCGACACAAAGACGTCTTGGGCTTGAGTTGTCTAGTCGGGGATTTTTATGAGGCTGACAACGCTGCCTAGCAAATCGACAATTACGTCGATTTTCCCTTTCATATAGGTGATGTCGCTCTTTATGTCAGCTACATCATCCTTTAACTGAGACACATCGGATTTCAACTGAGACACATCAGACTTCAACTGAGCGACATCCTGTTCAACAGCTGTCAGCCGGCTCGCGATCTTGACTAACTCAATCTGCTCTTTATCGTTCACCTGCATCCTTTCGCCTGCTGGAAATGTATCTTAGGCTTCTGGCATCCGCAAGTCCGCCCGACCAGGCCGGCTTCGCCATCGTCATGGCAGCCGGCGTCGAGGTCGCGCACGGTGATTTCGTGGAGTTTGATTTTCATAGGCTATTTCTTTCTTATCCCCACGAATATTTTTTAGGTTTGTGGTAATCAAACAGAAGACAGTTCTCTTTCCCCTTTAGTTTTTTGCGAATATTTTTATAGTGTATGAGACATGAAAGCTGCTTCAAAACATAAGAGCTTGCAATAAGACTATCCAGTTTGCGAATATAGTGTATTTGCATTCGCCCCATCTGCCACACGCATTTTTCAATGTCTTCCAGATTCTCCAAGTCGCATAACATGAAACAAGTCAAAGCATCAGAGCCTGACTCCTTTTCGTATTCTTGTATATGTTTGATAACCATAACGAATTGGCTAGTGATTCTCATTCTTAAATTGTTAATAAACCGCTTCAGTATATGCGTATGGGGTTTACATGCCATTCTTGATTGATATTCATATAAGTCCCAGTAAAGCATGTGAAAGGTGCTAAATAACATTACTTTACGAATTACTTTGAGCATGGCATATAAAGTCCGTCCCACAAAAATAGCCGATCCAAACAGAATTCCGCCTATGAATGTATCAACGATATCAATTGACATGAATTACCTTGTCTGTTTCTAGGTGTTCTTTCACTGATCCGGTCTGTGTTTGTTCTGTAACTGTCACATTCATCGCGCCGTCCCGTTTCTATGATTCGAACAGTCCATTGCGCTTTCCAGGCAATGGGAATCGCGATTTGTGCCAATGGCGAATGCCAGTGCCGGCGGGGGTTGCGGAGCGAATCGGCGACCGATTGGCATTGGCGCGGGAGCAAAAACTTTTTTGTGCAAATGTGCAAATGGCGAAATGGGGCGCAGGCCAGGAATGGCGGGGCTTTCAGGGCGATTTGGCATTTGCCGGATTTGTGCCGATGGCGCAGATTGGGTCATGTTTTCGGATTTCAGCTCCCCGAGCGTTTTCGCGGCTGTGACAGGGAATGGTATCACAGCTTTGTTGGTGGCGATAGAGCAAATGTTCGATGATTGGTCTACCCCAGCCCCAGCCCCTCCCCGAATCATCGGAGAGGGGTGACTTTCTGCCGTGAATGGTATGTTCCGCGAATTTCGCTTCATTTAGTTGGAATCACTGCTGAGCGTTTACGATGGGATTCTTGCGCTACTTCGCCACGGCCGCCTCGCGCGGGGCGGCGAATTGCTGCGCCAGGTTGTAGAGCCGCAGCAGAAAGTCCCGCGGCGCCTCGACGCGGCGCAGGGAGCGCTGCCGCATCAAAGGCAGGAAGCGCGTTCGCAGGGCGCTCTCGCTGATGATCTGGTTGAACTGATTGACGAAAGCGTTGTATTGCATGACGACGGCGTTGAGGAATTCCTCTTCTTCGGTGGCTTTCCACATTTCGCAGGCCGCCAGCAGGGCTTCCATCCAGTGCAGCATCGTGCCGAGTTTGTAGCGATGCTCCGGGTCATTCATCAAGTCGCGTTCCCCGAGCTCATCCGCCAGCGCTTGCATGGAGGCGACCACTTGCCGCGCGTCCAGGTCGATGGGCAGCGCCAGGTCTTCGATATAGCCCGCGTAATCAAAGAAGTCGGGATTGCGCAGCTTGCGGGAGTGGGCGCGGATCTGATCGCCCGAGCGCGACCATGTGACGCCGTGGCGCAAGGTCGCCATCCGTTCCGCCACATCAGCGCGGCGTTCCGCCCCCAGGTAGCGCTTGGCGTGTTTCGCCGTCATCAGCGTGTTGATGGTGTAGTGGCCATCGAAGACGGGCAGGACGAAGGAATCGATGGCGTTGCGCCCGATGACAGACTCGGCGAGGAAGCCTTTCGAGCCGACCACCAGCAGGTTCTGCCCCAGCAGCTCGTTGGCGCGCAGCAGCAGCCAGGACTTCAGCATGACGCCGTGAAACTGCAGAAAGCTGCCGGCGCTGAAGGCCAGGGCGCGGTAATAGATGAAATTCAGCACCGCGCTTTGCAGGACGAGGTTGTACATCTGCCGCAGCACGTTGCTGAAGTTGATCGGGTTTTCCTTGAAGATGCGCTTCTTCGACAGGTGCTCGATGCTGGCCGGTATCGCTTCGTTCAGCAGCTTGACGCCGACGTAGGCGCACTGATACTTGCTCGGCATCGCCATGCGCTGGAGGATCTGCAAGCCGTGCCCGACCTTGCCCAGCAGGCGGCCCGGCCCATCGATGTCGAAGCTGGTCAAGACCATGCGGCGCAGGACGTGCGTCTCCAGCCGCTCCCAATTTTTGCAGCTGCTCTGCGGCACCAGGAATATCGAGAGCGAGCGCGGCCCGCTGGAGTTGGGATCGGTCTTGGCGACGATCGTATGATAATCGGCGTGATATGAATTGTTGATCAGCCACTTGCGCCCTCGGAGGTGGTAGTCGACGCAATGCGGGTCATCGTTCAGCGGCGTCGCAACGGTGGTTGCGCTAAGCAAGTCGGAGCCGATCTCTTCTTCGGTCCAGCCCAGGGTGAAGAGGCTGTCCTTCAGCTCCTCGGCGATGTCGTCTTCACCGGCGGCGATGATGGTCATCCAGGCGAGCATACTGGCGCCGGCGGCGATCATGGCGCTGGGATCGTCGCCGTACAGCTCCGTGCCGACTTGCAATGACTTGTGCATATTGAAGTCGGGCAGGAGCGAATCATAGAGATGGCGGATCGACTGCCGCAGTTGGTCGAAGTCGACGATGTCGCCGAAGTCAGGCTGGTACACAGACATGCAGATGATTCCGTTCGGTTCTCGCCCGCGTCAAGCTGGCAAGTATAGTCCCTTTGTCACAGCTTCTCAATACGAGGCTCGACGGGCGAGCATGCGAAAATTTTCACAAACCGCTGTGTGTTACAACACGGCGCTGGCGTGAAAGCTACGCTCCGCCCTGAACCAAGCTAGGCTTCGCGCACCTGCTTGACGATGTCGCGCAGCTGCCGGTCGAAGTTGGGGTCGGCCGCTTTGAATTCCCGCCCGCTTATGACGAGCGGCGCGCCGAAGACGACGATCTCCGCGCCCAGCGCCAGCGTCTCAATCGCCTGCGGCACGCTCAAACCGCCGACAGCCTGCACGGGGATGTCCACCGCCGCCAGCACAGCCTCGAGGTCGTCGAGCGGGCTGAGCCCAGGGATCATGTTGCGCTCGTCAAAGCCGGTGTGCACGATGATGTAATCGACGCCCATGTCCTGGGCTTGGCGCGCCCGGCCGGGTTTATCCGGGCAGAGCATGACATCGCACATGACTTTCTTGCCGTAGCGCTGCGCCATTTTGACCTGCTCGATGATGCTGGCGTCATGCGCCTGACCCATGACGACAACCATGTCGCCGCCAGCTTTGAACATCATCTCGGCTTCCAGGCCGGCGCCGTCCATGGTCTTGAGGTCGACCACGATGGGCGTATCGGGAAACTCGAAGCGAAAGGCGCGGACGGCGTGCAAGCCCTCGGCGAGCAGCAGCGGCGTGCCGACTTCGAGCCAGTCGACGCCGGCGTTCACCGAGGCGCGGGCGAGGTCCAGCGCCTCTTGGAGATCAATGACATCAATTGAGATTTGGATTTTGGCGTCGATTTTCTACCCCTCCCCAAACCCCTCCCCGAAGCATCAGAGAGGGGAACTGCATCGCGGCTGTTCTGAATTCTAAGGTATCCCGAAAAGATTTAGACAGGGACCAGCACCGACTTCACATTCTCGCCCGATTCCATTTGCTCAAAAGCCTCTTCCCAATCCGCCAGTGGATAAACCCCGCCGATGATGGGCGCGAGGTCGATCTGCCCGGTCGAGAGCAATTGCAGCGCCCGCTCCCAGGTATCGTAGAGGTGACTGAAGCAGCCCTGCAGCGTCACCCCCTTCTGCACCAGCGGATCCAGATTGAAGTCCATGGGCTGTGGGCCCCAGCCGATCTTGGTGATCGTGCCGTTGGGACGCACCATCTCCAGCGCGGATTGCAAGGCGATGCTGACGCCGCTGCAGTCGACGACCAGGTCGGCGCCGTAGCCATCGCCCAGCGAGCGCACCAATTCGAGCGGGTCGGCTTCGTCGATGTTGAGCGTCTGCGTGGCGCCAATCTCGGCAGCGACAGCCAGGCGCTTCCGATCAACGCTTTTGCCGAGCATGACGATCTCGGATGCGCCGCGCAGCTTCGCCACCAAGAGCGCCATCATGCCGATGGGACCCGGTCCTTGAATCACCACGATATCGCCCGGGCGGACGACCGGAGTCTTCTCTACCAGAGCGTTGTAGGCGACGCAGATTGGCTCGGTCAACGAGGCTTGCTCGAATGAGACGTTGTCAGGTATCTGATGCAGGATCTGCTGCCGAGCGGCGACGTATTGCGTGAAGGCGCCATCGTAAAGCGCGCCGTAGCCCAGGCGATGCGGGCACTGATTGTAATCGCCCGAGTGGCAATAGGCGCAGCTGCCGCAGATTTCCGCCGCCGTCTCTACCGCAACCCGGTCACCGACATTGAAGCCAGCGACGTCTGCGCCGACCGCGGCGACCGTGCCGCAAAATTCGTGGCCGAGCACCAGCGGCAATTTGATCGCCCAGCTCTGATGATCCCGCCACATGTGCAGGTCGCTGCCGCAGACGCCGGCGGCGCCCACTTCCACCACGACTTGGCCGGGGGCGGGATCGGGCGGCTGCGGGATATCGCGCAGTTCGACATTTTTGTCTTCGCGTCCGTATTTTATGAGAGCGTGCATTCAACCGGGTCCCTTAAATGTTAGAATTTAGAATATGGAAGGCGGAGCAAGCTATTGCATGAAGCTAGATTGTTGGACTTGGGCGCGTTCAGGAGTCGGGGAAGAGCAGCTTGAGTTCTAGTTCAAAGCCGGGCAAAATTGCCTCTCCAGACAAACTGCCCTCTGGACCGACAAACTCAATGTTCAGCCCGGCGCCCTCGCTAGCGCGGCAGACATCCACTCCTTTTTCCGCCGGCAAAACGATCCAGACCAGTGTCGTACCATTGGCGAGGTAGACCGCGGCTTTGCGCCGGAGTTCTTGCAGCGAATCGGTGGGAGAAACAATTTCGACCGCTAAATCGGGCATAGCCGGCACGAATCTCTTGGGAAAGGGCTGCGGCGCCCTCGCTGTGCTGATAAAGGCGACATCAGGCGCGAGCACAGTGTTCCGGTCATCCGGCGGATAGTAGCCGGTTTCGACAGTGAACTTGCCCAATTCTTGTCCCTCGGCGAAGGACTTCAAACGAAAGATTATTTCACCGGCCAAGTCTCCGTGCTCTCCACCTGGTGGCATATCCCAATACAACTCCCCATCAATGAGATAGAAATACTTGTCATGGTTTTCCGGACGATGGGAAAGCTCCCACACATCGTCGATCGTGTAAAGTTTTTCTTGGATCGCCATCGTCTTCTCGTCATCTAGTGCCGCGTACGCCGAGTATAACACAGGCTGCGCTTACTGTAAGTCATGTGCGCGTCGCCGGAGGCGCCGGTCGCCCCGATTCAGAAGTACTTGTCTCGCATCACATGCAGAAACTCAAGCGACTGGCGCATCTCGTCCATGCCGTTCATGCCGTCTTCAATGCTGACCCAGCCGTCGTAGCCGACATCGCGCAAGATCCTAAAGATCGCGTCGTAGTCGTTCAAGCCCTTGCCCGTCACGCCGTGCTGCAGCGCCGGCGAGTAGCCGATAGACCCATCGCTGTCACGAAGGTCATCGAGTGTGTAACCATCGGACAGGAAGCGGTCGCTGGCGTGCATGCTGACGACGCGGTCCGCGACCGCGCGCAGCAATTCAAGCGGATCATCGCCGGCGACAATAGCGTTTGACGGGTCATACTGCACGCCGAAATACTCGCGCTCGTCGATCGCGTCCAGCAGTTCCAAGAAGACATCCATCTTCTGCGCGAATTCCGGATATTGCCAGAAGCCGTCCTTATAGTGGTTCTCCAGGCCGAGGATGATCTCGTGCTCGCGGGCGACCGGCAGCACCTGCTCGATACATTCGACCGCCCAGGCCAGCCCCTGCTCACGCGAGATTTCCGGGTAGCGCTGGCCGCTGAGAATGCGGCAGACGGCGCCGGCGCCACCGAGCAGTCGCGTTACGCGGATCATATTCGCTTCATGCTCGACCGCGCGCTTGCGTTCGTCGGGGTCGGGGTGGGTGAAATTGGGCGAACAGCAGAGCATCGGCATGGTGAAGCCCGCTTGCAGAATCGCATCGCGCAGTTGCAGGATATAGGCATCGTCAAGGCTGGTTAAGAAGCCCTCATACATTTCCAGCCCTTCAGCGGGCAGGGACTTCGCCATCTCGATCCAGTCGAATACCGTCATTGTTCGGTCGCCCGCGATGGCGTCCAGGTAGCATTTGGGAAAGGCGACAATTTTCATGGGATGAGCCCCGCCGAGCAGCTAAGTTCCACAGGCGCTGGTGATAATGATGCGGCTGCCCTCGCCATTTTCCAGCGGCTGCACGAAGGACTCGGACCAGGCTAGCCCGCGCGTCTTCTTAGCCTGGAGGGTCGCCAGGCGCGTGTCACGATAGAATTGCTTCACGGTTTCGACATCATCGCTCGATACCATGATCACTTTGGTCACGCCCAGGGCGCGCGCGCGGAACAGGTCGTACTGCACATCGACCGTCTCGCCATTGGGGTAGAGCGGCGCCCACCAATTCTCAATGTCATAGGCGCATTTGATATCGGCCAGTAGGATGATCACAGCGATGAACGCGATCCCCGTGCCGACCATGATGAGCGATGTCTTGATGCAGCCTGCCTGCTTGCGAGTGGCTACCACTGCCTTCCTCTCGTTCGTTTACTTTGGCGGGTACCTTGTCGGGTTGACAGATTGACGCAACAGCGAAGCGAATCATATCACAAAACCCGGCATAGAAAGTACACCGCTTTGACAATCGTTGCGCTTGCTATGGCAAAACTCGGATTTTTTCCTGTATTGCATCTTGATTTGGTCCATGTTATATTCGCGCATTGTACATACATTTATGTACAAATCTAAAGTGTTTTTTGCTCGCCGATGCGGTCTTTATGCGCGACAAACTTGAGAAGATCCGGCTGGATCACAACAGTTATATCTCCCTACATGTCCAGTTGCACAATCAACTGCGCCGTCTAATCGTCTCCGGGCGCTGGCAGAATGGCGAGCGCATTCCGACCGAGATGCAGCTTGCCCGCCATTTGGATATCAGCCGTACGACGGTGCGCATCGCTTTGCAGCGGATTGAGGTAGAAGGACTAATCAAACGTACCGCCGGCCGAGGTACATTTGTCGTTTACCAGCCGCAGGACCACGCGGCGAACCGCACCATCGGATACCTAACCTGCAGTTTCCACAACGAGATCCACACGAATATTCTCAATAGCGCCCAGACAGAACTTCGTTCAGCCGGCTATCAAGTGATATTCAGCAATTCGCGGGATCGGGATGACGAGGCGCGGATTCTTCAACAGCTGCTCGACGACGAGGTAGCCGGGCTGATGCTTTGGGCAAATGCCGAGCCAAGCAAAGAAACGGTCTCCATTCTTGGGGAATACGAACGTAGAGAGATTCCAGTCGTGTTCATGGATCGTCCCATCGAGGGTATCCGAGCGGATTACGTCGCGAGCGATAACTTCGATGGCTCCTACAATCTAGTTTGCCATCTGATCGAGTTGGGGCACCGGCATATCGTGCAACTTATGCCCAATTTTGATGACTTGCATCCGGTCAACGAACGGCGGCGCGGCTATTTGGCCGCGCTAAAAGAGCATGGCATCTTGGTCCATGAACCGTGGAAGATCAGCCCGCCCAAGCGCCACGAATTTCACGAGACGGATATCTACAGCCTGGTTGGTTCACAGAGCCGACAGATCATTCAACAGCTTGAAAGCTTAACCGACGCCAAAGGTCCAATGCCGTCGGCTATTGTCTGCATCAATGACATTCTCGCCATAATCACGATAAATGCCTTGCGCAACATGGGTTATGGCGTACCAGCCGATGTCTCAGTTGTCGGCTTCGACGATATCTGTATGGCGTCGTACATTGGCGTACCCCTGACTACGAGTTGTCAAGATGCCTATGAACTGGGCAAGTCCGCGGCAGAGCACTTGCTTGATCGCTTGGAAGGCGATGATTCGCCGGCCCGAACTTGTACCGTGCCAACCCGGCTGCGTATACGCGCGTCAACGGCGGCGCCACTCGTGGACGCCGGCAGAATTGTATCGACCTGACATAAGGAGGCGCTATCGAAGGACCTTGATACACATTGCCCATGGCAATCCCGGGCGCCGCTGGCGCGCCCGTCATCCCGCAAAGGATGGCAAACCAATCCCGGAGTCGGCAATCGTTTCCTCTAATTGGCTTAGTTGTGTAGGAGAACACCACAATGAAAGCAAAAGCACTTCTTCTCGTTCTTCTCGTCATCGTCTTCGCGGCCATCAGCTTCACCGCTGTTGCCCAGGACGTCGCGCGTGAAGATACCGTCGTATTCGACGTTGACGGTCCTGCGGGCGCCGTCGCCAACTTCGACCAGATGAACTATCTGTTGCCCGACAGCCGCCGTCCCTACGGTTTGCATCAGGCCGTAATGGAACCGCTCTTCATCCTCAACTACGAAACTGGCGAGATCATGCCCTGGCTGGCGGAGAGCATGGAAGCCAACGACGCGCTTGACGTCTGGATGCTGAACCTGCGCGACGGCGCGGAATGGGCGGACGGCGAGGCCTTCAATGCCGACGATGTTGTCTGGACGATCAACCTGCTGCTGAATGACGAGACCAGCTCGCTCAGCTACGCCGGCAACGTACAGACCTGGATCGAAAGCGTCGAGAAGGTTGACGACCTGACGGTTCAATTCAATCTGACGCAGCCCAACCCGCGCTTCCAGTTGGACTTCTTCTCGGTCCGCATCTGGGGCGGCATCAGTATCCTGCCCGAGCACGTCTGGGACAGCCCCGATGTCGATCCCTTTACCTGGAAGTACTTTGATCTCGAAGCCGGTTACCCGCTCGGCACCGGTCCCTACGTATTGACCGCCGCCAACGAGACCTCTTGGACCTACGATCGCAATGACGATTGGTGGGGCGCCAAAACGGGCGTCTTCAACCTGCCTGAACCGCAGCGCGCCGTCTGGGTCGTGACCGGTAACGATCAGATCCGCACGACCATGGCTGTCGCCAACGAACTGGACAGCATCATGGACGTCACGCTGGGCGCCTTTGAGGCGATGCAAGCGGCGAACGACAACATCTTCGCCTGGGTCGAGGGCATGCCATTTGTTTGGCTGGATCCCTGCCCGCGGCAACTGTCCTTCCAGACGCAAGTTGAGCCTTGGGATAATGCCGAAATGCGCTGGGCGATCAACCACGCCATCAGCCGCCAGCAAGTCATCGACATCGCTTACGAAGGCGTTACCATCCCCTCGCGTACTCTGTACGTCGAATATGGCGGTATGTTCCCCTACATCGATGCGATTGAAGATGCCGGCATGACCTTCAATACGGAGGCCGACCTTGACGCCGCTGCCGCGCTGCTGGAGAACAACGGCTACTCGCGCAATGACGACGGCCGCTGGGTCGATATGGACGGCAACGCGCTTAGCCTGGCAATCCAGGTTCATGAGGGCTTCATCGAGAAGCGCCGCATCACCACCAACCTGGTTGAGCAGTTGCAGAGCTTCGGCATCGAGGCTTCCGCCGCGGTCATCGCCGGCGCGACCTGGGGCGACAACAAGCGCTTCGGCAACTACGAATCCACCACCGATTGGGACGCCTGCGGTTCGATCAACGAGCCTTGGGCTTCGCTCGACCGCTACACCGCCCGCTGGTGGGTGCCGGTTGGCGATCGTTCCACGGGCAGCAACCACGTACGTTGGGACGGACCGAACAACGAAGCTTACAGCGAGTTGGTTGGTCGACTGGGTTCGTTGCCGCTGGGTCATCCGGATGCCATTGATCTGGTGGTTGAAGCCTATGGCTATCTCTACGAAGACCTGCCCTTCATTCCGCTGAACCAGGCGACCAAGCTGATCCCCTTCAACAACACCTACTGGGACGGCTGGCCGACTTCCGAGAATAACTGGAACCACCCGGCTACCTGGTGGCAATCGACGCATCAATTCTTCCAGGAGATCCACAAAGCCGGCGACGGCATGTAAGCGGATCTGATGCTATTGGGGTCGGGGCAACTGCCTTGGCCCCACTGTCGCTCCCTCCCTATAAAAGAGGAGGGGAGCGGCTCATCCGAGAGAGAACAGTTCGATTATTGACTAGATCAAGTAGTTTCTTGCATTCAATAAAACATCGCTAGCGACTTTAGAGAAGGGCACCGGCATGGGAGGAATATCCTTAAACTATCTGGTCCGCCGTCTATTGGTCTTTTTCCTCACGCTTTGGGTGGCCGCGACCTTGATCTTCATCATCCCGCGCCTGGCGCCCGGCGATCCTATCGCAGCGATGGTGGCGCGCCTGTCATATCAAGCTGGTTTCGTGGAAAACTCGGATAAGATCATTGAGGGCTGGAAGGAACGCTTCGGCTTAAACGACCCGGTTTACATTCAGTACTTGCGTTTCCTGACTGGACTGGTGGGGGGAGATCTGGGCTACTCGATGGCTCGATTTCCATCAACCGTGACCGAGTTGGTGGGGCGGGCGCTGCCCTGGACGATCGGTCTGGTCGGCGTCGCGACCTTCATATTCTTCACCGTCGGCAATCTCTGCGGCGCGCTGCTCGCCTGGGCGAGGACGCCCAGATTGATCAAAGTGTTGATCCCCATGTCGATGATGTTCACTTCGATACCTCCTTTGCTGGCCGGTTTGCTGCTAAGCTATACGTTTGCGTTCTTGCTAAGGTGGTTCCCGCAGACCTATTCTTACGGCTTCGGTAAGACGCCGGCCTTGACCTTGGAATTCATCGCCAACGTCATTCATCATGGCACCTTGCCGGCGATGGCGATTGTGCTGGTCACCTTCGGCTATTGGGCGCTGGGCATGCGCGGCATGATGGTCACGATCGAAGGCGAAGATTATATGATCCTGGCGCAGGCCAAGGGCTTGAAGCCATTCTACGTCTTGTATCGCTACATGATCCGCAATGCCATTTTGCCGCAGATGACGGCGCTGGCGGTCTCCATCGGCACGCTCGTCAACGGCGTGGTGCTGGTCGAAGTTATTTTCAACTACAACGGCATGGGCACGCTTATTGTCAACGCCCTGCGCGAGCAAGACTTCGGCTTGATTCAAGGCACATCTTTCATCTTGATCACGACCAGCGCGCTGGCGGTGTTGATCATCGACTTGAGCTACCCGCTCATTGACCCGCGCATCAGCCTGGAAGGGAGATAGCGCATGCTCAAATGCAAAAGACACTCCCCTCTCCACGCCCCCCCGCTGGGGGGAACACCGCTTATCAGCCTGGAAGGGAGATAGACGTGGCCGAAGACAGCAAAGCCAAAGACGCTCCCGTGGCCGGCGGCACCAGGAAGGCGGGCGTCCTCAATCGTTTTGACAATCCCTGGATCAATTGGAAGTTTCTCACTGGCGCCGGCATTCTGGGATTTCTGTTCTTTTTGATATTTCTCGGCTATCAGTTTTGGGATACGGACATGGCGCTGTCGGCCCGGGCGCCGCTTAACCTGCCTCCCGTCGGCTTTACCAATTGGCGGGGGCAAGAAGGCGTCCCGGAGCATCCTCTTGGCACGGAGAACAGCGGGCGTGACATGCTGGCGCTTTGGATCGTCGGCACGCCACGAACCATTTTCGTGGGCGTGGTCGCGGCCACGGTCGGCATGCTCGTTGGCATATTTTTGGGTTTCATGGCGGGATTTCTCGGCGGCTTGTTCGACGATGTGATTCGATTAGCCGTCGATATCACCATCACCATCCCGTCGCTTCTGGTGCTCATCGTTATACAGGCTGTTTTGGGGCGGGTGGACCTGCTGACGATGGCTTTGCTGATCTCATTATTCTCGTGGGCGACGCCGACGCGCTATATCCGCGCCCAGGTGCTCAGCATGCGCGAAAGCGGCTACGTGCAGATGGCCCGGCTTTCCGGCGTGCCCGTGCGCGATATCATGTTCAAGGAAATCATGCCCAATCTGCTGCCTTACCTTGGGGCGAGTTATATCGGCAATATGCAAGGCGCCATCATCTCGGCGGTCGGCCTGGAGGTGCTGGGCTTCGGTCCACAGCGCATCCCTTCCCTCGGCGTCGCGATTTTCTTTTCCATAGAAGCGGGCGCTCTCTTCCGCAATATGTGGTGGTGGTGGGGCATCCCGACAGTGACTCTGTCTGTGGTATTCGTAGCTCTGCTGCTGATCAACCTGGGCCTGGACGAGATCGCCAATCCGCGCTTGCGCAAAGCCAGTTAGCCCACCGGAGCAGACATCTATGGAAAAGCAAATGGAAAACGGCAGCGAGCGCGTCGTCCTCAAAGTCGATAATCTGCGCATCCACTACGCCACGCCACAGGGCGATGTCATCGCCGTCAGCGATATCAGCTTCAATCTCTACGAAGGCGAAACCCTGGGCTTGGTCGGCGAATCCGGCTGCGGCAAATCGACCACTGCTTATGGCATCCTACAATTGGTGCAGCCACCCGGCTACATCGTGCACGGCAGCATCGAAGTCGACGGCACCGAAGTGCTGAACCTGACGGACGAAGAATTGCGCAAGTTCCGCTGGACGGGCTTGTCGCTCATCCCGCAAGGGGCGATGAATTCGCTCAACCCGACCATGCGCGTCAAAGATCAGATCATTGATGTCATCGAATCACACGAGGGTAAACAGCGCGACAAAGAAGCCATGCGGGAGCGCATTTTTGAATTGTTCCAGAATGTCGGTCTGCCTAACCGCATCTACAATATGTATCCGCATGAACTCAGCGGCGGCATGAAGCAGCGCGTTTGCATCGCCATGGGCGTGGCCCTCCATCCAACGGTGGTCATCGCCGACGAGGCGACCAGCGCGCTTGATGTCGTCGTGCAGCGCATCGTGGCGCAGACCTTGATCAAAGTGAAAGATGAGATCGGCGTATCGCTAATCGTCATCGGCCACGACATGGGCTTGCTGGCGCAGATCGTCGACCGCATCGCTGTGATGTACGCCGGCAAAATGGTGGAAATCGCCCCGGTCGAAAATGTCTACGCCAACCCTTTGCACCCCTACACCCAACTGCTCATCGACTCGATTCCATCGATCAAGGAACGCAAACCGCTAAAGATCACCGAGGGCATCACTCACGATCCCCGCAACCCTCCTTCCGGCTGCATCTTCCGGCTGCGCTGTCCCTTTGCCTGGGACCATTGCGCCGAGGTCGAACCGCAGCCTCTACAAGTCGAAGAAAAACACGAGGTCGCTTGTCACCTCTTTGACGAGCAATTTGAGGAGAGGAGAGCCGATGCCTTCGCCACTATTGCAAATCCGTGACGCCACCAAAGTATATTCCAGCGGCGGCTTCCTCGGTGATAAAAAATCTGTCGTCGCCCTCGATAATTTTAATATGACCATCGACGAATCGCCGGCGACGATCACCACGATCGCCGGTGAGAGCGGCAGCGGGAAAACCACGCTGGCGAACCTCGTCCTCGGCTTCATCAAATTGACTTCCGGCAAGATCATCTTTGATGGCGAAGACATCACCGATATGACCAGCGAGCAGTTGAAAGCCTACCGCCGCAATGTGCAAGCTGTCTTTCAGGATCCTTTCGGCGTCTACAATCCCTTCTACCGCATCGACCATGTCTTCGATCTTGTCAACAAGCATTTCAGCCTCTCCGATAACCAGAGCGAATATCGGGATATGGTGGAAGCCGGCTTGAATGTGGTCGGCCTTTATGGCGAGGATGTCTTGCGCAAGTACCCGCATCAACTCAGCGGCGGGCAGCGCCAGCGCATCATGATGGCCCGCGCCTACATGATCAAGCCGCGGCTGATCGTGGCGGATGAGCCGGTATCGATGGTGGACGCGTCCCTACGCGCTTCAATTCTCGATGCGATGCTGCGCCTGCGCGATGAACACAATATCTCCTTCCTTTACATCACACATGACTTGAGCACCGCCTACCAAATCGGCGATCAGATCTACATGCTGTATCAAGGCACGACGGCGGAACGCGGCTCGGCGATGGACGTGATCGACGCGCCCCAGCACCCGTACGTGCAGCTATTGATCGACTCGGTGCCGGTTCCCGATCCGACGGACAAGTGGGATGTCAATATCAGCTTGCCCAGCGAAGAAGAGATGCGCACCGCCGCCGCCATCGGCTGTCGCTACTATCCGCGCTGCCCCCATCGCATGGATAAATGCCTGGAAGCGCAGCCGCCCCTGTTCAAGATGGAGAAGCCAAAACACGAAGCGGCTTGCTATCTCTACGAAGAAAATGAGATCGCGCCGATTGAGCCGCCGATGCTCGTGAACCAGCCCATCACCGAAGCGGCCGTCGCATCGATAGCTAATCGCAAGCGTGAACGCCTTGTAGCTGCTGTCCTGGTCGTGGTCGCTTTTATCGCGGGCGCGTTGCTTTCTCTAACGCGCGAACCGGAGACCATCGTCGAAACGGTGGTCGAAGAGGTGCAAGTGGTGGTTACGGCGACGGCCATACCGCCCACTGAGCCGCCTACAGCGACCCCGCCACCCACCGCCACGCCAGAATCGCAAGTGATTGTTCCCGCATTCGTTGTCGAGCCGGCGGGGGCGGTCGACAAGGGATCCATCACCTGGGGCCTGGACACCGTCGGCGAGATCGAAAATGCGGACGATCGGCACAGCTATACTTTCGCCGGCTTTGAAGGCGCGACCGTAGAGCTGAAGCTGATAACTGGCGGTCGCGGTTTGAGCGGCACCGGCTTCTATGCGCCGCTGGCCACCATCTACAACCCTGACGGGGAAATCGTCTTCGCCTTTGACCGCGCGCGCCGCAGCAATCGTGGCGAGCTAACCTTCGCTGCAGATGGCGCGTATCAGATTGTCATCGGCGCGGATGAGCGCGGCCGCGGCGTCGACGCCTACACCATCACTATTGATGGGGACATGCCGGAGCCGACCCCCATGCCGACGCTGCCGCCGCCGGCATTCGTTGTCGAGCGCGAGGGCGCGGTCGCTAAGGGCGCCATCGTCTTGGGCGAAGATACCGGCGATGAAATCCAAAGTGTGGACGACCGCCATAGCTACAGCATTGAAGGCGTCGCCGGGACGACGGTGGATATCAAACTCATCACCGGCGGGCGCGGCCTGAGCGGCACCGGCTTCTTTGCCCCGCTTGCCACCATCTACGCGCCGGACGGCAGCATCGTCTTTGCCTTCGATCGTTCCCGCCGCAGCAACAGCGGCACACTCACTTTCGGCGCGACCGGGACCTATGAGCTCGTGCTGGGCGCGGATGAGCGCGGCCGCGGCGTCGACGCTTACACCATTACAATTTCTGATGCCTGAGATCGCAACTTGGCAGATTAGTCCGTAAGATTCTCGCGCTCTGCCTCTTCTCGGATTATCAAGAAGGGGCGACTTTTGCTTGCGCGCCAATTCGCCTCTTCTCATCCATTTGCCATTTGCTGTCAGCAAAAAAAAGGAGACCCAAATGCTCAGCAAAGAACAGATCGAATTCTTTCACGAAAACGGCTTTCTGCGCATTCCGCAGGTCTTTAACGAAGAGGAGATCACCGCGCTGTCGGATAGCCTCGACCGCCTGATCGAAGATTGGTCTATCACAAGTCCGGGTTGGTCGGGACCCTGGCGCGATGTATACCTGGACGAGGAAGTGGAAAAGCAAGTCAAGTTGACCGCCATGCACGACCTGCACCTGTACTCCGATGCCTGGATGCGCGCGGTCACCCATCCCAAACTGGGCAAATGCCTGTCGCAATTGCTGGATTCCAGCGTCGAATTGCATCATACAACCATGCACATCAAACCGCCGCAGACCGGGCATCCTTTCCCCATGCACCAGGATTCGCCTTTCTACGAACATGCCGATGGACGCTTTCTCGATACCCTGGTTCACCTGGATGATACCTTCCACGAGAACGGCGAGATCCGCTTTCTGGCCGGTTCGCACAAAATGGGCAAACTGCCGCATATCCTGAAGAATCCCGATGGAACATCATGCTCGCCGCACCTCAACACGAATGATTACAAGCTGGAAGACACTGTGCCCGTGCCGGCCAAGCGCGGTGATGTTGTGGTGTTCCACATCTACACCGTACACGGCTCCTACATCAACCAGACGAATGAGCCGCGTCGCATGGTGCGCATGGGCTTCCGCGATCCGCATAACGATCAAGTCGCCGGGCAAAGCAACGGCCGTCCCGGTCTGATCGTGCACGGCTATCGCGAGCGCCGCGGTCAGGAAGAGCTCTTGAAGCTGACTTAGCGCGACCGCTTTTCTTTCTATCAAACCGACATTTACGGCGGCCGAGGGCGTATGATGTTTTGCCTGAGCACGGAAGCCCACATCGCTGCCGACGAGCGGCTGTGACCATGGGCTCATCGCTGGTCATCGGCCTGGACATCGGCGCCAGTAAAACGCTGGCTGGCTTGGTGACGCGCAATGGCGCAATCGTGCGGACCCGGCAAGTCGCCACCGCGCCCTCTCCGCCCGAGATTTTGTCCGCCGCGCGTTCGCTGGCCGAGCAGCTGATTGCCATGGCGGATGCGCCCGTGCTCGGCATCGGCATTGGCTGTGCCGGCATGGTGGATACGGCAAGCGCCACCGTGATTCACGCCAACGACAACATCCCGGGCTGGACCGGCACAGCACTAGCCGCCCTCGATATCGGCGGCTTGCCGATTTGCGCGGAAAATGATGTGCGGGCGATGGCCTTCGGCGAGGCGACCGTCGGCGCGGGCGCTGCATACAGGTCGCTGCTCTGCGTCACAGTGGGCACGGGCATCGGCGGCGCTATAGTTGCGGAGGGCGCGGTCTGGCACGGCGCGCATTACAGCGCTGGCGAGATCGGCTATCTGGTCGTCGATTGGGAAGGCGATCAGCCCCTGATCCTCGACCAGTACTGTTCCGGTCCCGCGATTGAGCGCGCTTATCACAGAGCGACCGGCGCTAATCAAGGCCCGCCGCTTAATGAGATCAGCCGACGCGCGGCCGCCGGCGATGATCTGGCGCGTATGATCATCGCGGAAAAGGCGCGACGATTCGGCCAGATCCTGGCGGGCTATGTCACGTCAATCAATCCGGAAGCTGTAATAGTGGGCGGGGGCGTTCCGCAGATTGGCGCGTTGTGGTGTGATGCCTTTGCAGCCGCGTTCCGCGCGAGCCTGCCGCCGCTGCTGCGCGGGACGCCCTTGCTGCCGGCCGCGCTTGGTGTGGAGGCGGTGCTGCTCGGCGCCGCCATGCTGGCCTGGCATAAGGTGGACGTATGAAGGCCGACGCCTTCCTCGCCGCCGTCAAAGGCAAGCTGATCGTCTCCTGCCAAGCGCTGGAAGACGAACCGCTGCACGGCGCAGCGATCATGGCGAAGATGGCAACTGCGGCGAAGATCGGCGGCGCTGTGGCCATACGCGCCAATAGCCCGGCTGATATCCGCGCCATCAAAGAAGCGGTCAATCTGCCCGTGATCGGCTTGTACAAGCAGGGCAATAGCGGCGTCTACATCACACCGACATTTGCCGCCGCCGCTGCAATCGCGGGAGCCGGCGCTGATATCATCGCCCTCGATTGCACCAATCGTCCGCGCCCGGATGCTGTGCCGCTGGCGGATCTGCTGGCGCGTATCCACGGCGAATTGCGCCTGCCGACTTTCGCCGATGTCTCGAACCTGAACGAAGCGCAGGCGGCCGCCGAACTCGGCGTGGCAATGGCGGCGCCAACGCTATCCGGCTATACCGAAAATGGCCCGGCGCAGGACGGTCCCGACTTTGAGCTGTTGCGGCAGATGATCAAGGCCCTGCCGATTCCGGTCATCGCCGAGGGCCGGGTTCATACCCCGGAGCAGGCGCGCCGAGCGCTGGACCTTGGGGCATGGTCAGTCGTAGTGGGCTCGGCCATCACCCGCCCGCGCACCATCACCGCCCGTTTCGTCAGCGCTATTGAACATGTGTCAGTAACCTGAGCTTATTCACGGATCATAGCTTGGAGACAAAATGAAAACACTCGCATTCCTCGGCGTCGCTCACATCCACAGTCCATCCTTTATCAAAACTGTGCTTGAGCGTCCCAACGAATTCGCCATCAAGACCCTCTGGGATGATCAGCCGGCGCGGGCGAGCGTCGCTGCCGGGCACGCTGGCTGTCCCGTCGCAGCCGACTACCGCGACATCCTGCGCGATGACGAGATTGATGCCGTCATCGTCTGCTCGGAGACCGCGCTTCACCGCGAGCTGGTCGAAGGCGCTGCTGCCGCGCGCAAACATCTCTTCGTAGAAAAGCCTCTCGCCATCACCGCAACTGACGCTTACGCCATGCAGCGCGCCATTGATGAGGCTGGCGTCCTTTTCCACATCGGCCATTTCATGCGCGGCTATCCTTTCAATCGCGTGCTCAAGGGTTGGATCGATGATGGCGCGCTTGGTACGATCACGCGCGTCCGCCACTGCAATGTGCATCACGGCGCCATCGGCGGCTGGTTTGATCCTGGCAAGGGCTGGTATGACGAAGGCTGGCTGTGGATGACCGACATGCAGCGTGCCGGTATGGGCGGCTTTGGCGACCTGGGCGCCCATTCTCTCGACATCCTGATGTGGCTGATGGGCGATGTGGCGAGCGTGACCGCGCAGATGGATCGCCTCTTGGGCAAGTACTCCTGTGACGAATACGGCGAGGGCATGCTGCGCTTCGCCAACGGCGCGATCGGCACGCTGGCGGCCGGCTGGGTTGATATCTTGAGCCCGCTGCCGGTTCTGGTCAGCGGCACCGAGGGCGTCGCCTATGTTCAGAATGGAAAATTGTTCGTAAAGTCGGATAATCTCTCGGGGGCTGATGGCGGCCAATGGACGGACTTGCCAGAGCCGGGGCCGCACGCCTTCAATATCTTCCTGGACGCGCTGAATGGCGAAGATCTGCCATTGATTTCGGCCAAAGAAGCGGCGGACCGCAGCGCCGTGATGGCTGCCTTTTACCAAGCTGCGGCGACAAATACCTGGGTTCAACCCCAAAAATCATAAGGAGGAGCGAGTCAATATGAGTACATTAAAGGTGGGTGTCATCGGTGTCGGCGGGATAGCGCGGACGCATATGCCGGGCTGGGAAGCATCGCCCCATGCCGAAGTCATCGCTGGAGCGGACCTCGTGACCGCAGCGCTCGACAGCTGGGGCGAACAATGGAATGTCAGCCGCCTCGAAACCGATAGCGCCGCCGTCATCAACGACCCGGATATCGATATCATCGATGTCTGCACGCCCAATATGTATCACGCCGATCTCAGCATTGCCGCGCTGGAGGCGGGCAAGCATGTCATCTGCGAGAAGCCGCTGGCGCCCACCCCGGCCGATGTCCAGCGCATGATTGACGCCCGCGACAAAAGCGGCAAGCTGCTCATGACCGCGCAGCACTTTCGCTTCGCCGACACCTCCAAAGCGCTGAAGGCGGAGATCGATCGTGGCGCGCTCGGTGATATATATCACGCCCGCAGTTGGATGCTGCGCCGCGCTGGCATCCCCACCAGCCTCGCCTTCCTCTCCACCAAACACGCCGGCGGCGGCGCCTGTATTGATATTGGCGTGCACATCCTCGATTTGACGCTCTGGATGATGGGCAATCCCGAACCGGTCTCGGTCACCGGCGTCGCCCGCCGCGAACTCGCCAGCAATCCCAAGGCTTTCGGTCGCTGGCCCCGCTTCGGGCCCATCCCCGACGGCATGGACGTGGAAGAAATGGCGATGGCCTTCGTCCGCTTCGAAACCGGCGCGACCCTCGTCTTCGAGATCTCCTGGCTGCTCCACCACGACATTGATGGCGAAGATATGCAGATGTGGCTCTACGGCACCGGCGGCGGCTCGCATTGGCCCAAATGCGAGGTCTACGACACCGATTACGATGCCATGCAACTTTACAATCGCAAGCTGAAGCTGATGCCGCGTGTAGCTGAACCGCACGCGCAGGAATGCATCGAATTCGCCCAGGCGATCGCCGATGGCGCGCCTTCGCCCGTCCCCGCCGAGCAGTCGCTGCAAGTGTTGAAGATCCTCAACGCCATCTACGAAAGCCAGAAAACAGGCCGCGAGGTGCTGCTCTGAACCTTCTGCCCCACAGCTTCAACCCCCCTCTAAATCTCCCCCCAAGGCGTTGGGGGGAGACTTGCACGGAGTCGCGAAGAACTAGATCTGATAGAGTTGTACGTAGTAGACGCTCCCCCTCCCTGATGCCTCGGGGAGGGGGTTGGGGGGTGGGGTTGGCACAGATTGTGTTCCTGCTGGCGCTAACCGCCTGCGGGACGATGCAGCCGCCCCCGACCTCGCTGACAACGCAGCCCGAATTGCCGCGCGCCGGAAATTGGTCGCTCGAATACACCGGCGAATGCGCCGGGCGCGAAGCTGAGCGGCTCCACATTACGCGACTTGACGAGACGGCGATGGTCTTCGACAACTTCGAACTGCTGCGCAATGAAGCGGGCGAGTACGTCGGCAGCGCGGTTTTCATTGCACCGATGCCTGTCGATGGACGCGAGATTCCTTATGAGATTGCTTATGTGCTGAGGGCGGCTGCGGCCGGTGGTTTCGCCGGGACGGAGACGGTCATCGAAGGCGGCGGTCACGGAATCGGCTGCCCGATTGAGTTGGTTTTCGCCAGCGCGGGGTAGCTGTATCCTGCGAGATAGAAGACGGCAGGGACTATTCCACCGGATAAGCCATCGTCGTGATCAAGCTTTCGATCTTGCCGCCACTGGCATACATCCGCGAATACTGCACCACGATGGGCACATCGCTGCGCAGCCGCACGCCGTAGGGCGCGTCAAAGGGAATCTCGTAGCCGGCTATCTGCTCCGGCTTGTCGAGCCGCACATGCGGGCAACGCTTCGCCGGCACCGTGATCGCGATGCCTTCTACCGCCTCGCGATCCTCGAAGTAGAAATCGAGCAGGACGTTGGCATCGTCCGGCGTGACGTTGAGGATGCAAATCGACTCGTGATTCTTGTTTATCGGATCGTCGTCGGCCGGCGCCGCCAGGTAGGCGTCGGGTATCATCCAGGTCAAAGCGCCATTTGTTGGCATCAGATGCTCTCCAGATAGATCAGGCCAATAGTAAGGAATATTCTAGCTGTTGGAGTCGTCCGCGACAAACAGCCTGCGCCGGTAAATCTCGTCCGGGCGCTGGTAGAGGTGCTCGACTTCCTCATCGGGCAAGCATGTCGGCTTGCCGGTCATTAGCGCGCCGAGGTATATCCGCGCCGCCTTGACCGCCATCGCCGTGATATTCAAGATCTCCGCCGGCGTATCGCCCAGCGCGATCATGCCGTGATTCTCCAGCAGAATCAGCTTGGGCGCTTCGCCTTGCTCCGCCATGTAGGCGCGGACCCGCTCCCGCATCGCCAGCGCCAGCGGCAAACCCGGATCGGCATAAGGCGCCAGTGCCGATTGGGGACCGCACAAGACGACTTCATCGGGGAAGCGCCGCTGCAGCGCGAAGTCGGCTGCGTACTCGCTGCACATGATCTGATTGATGGCGCTGGGGTGAGTATGCCCGATGTAGCGCCGGCCGCATTCATGCAGCAGCATCGCGTGAAAGCTGACTTCGATCGACGGGCTTTTGCTCTCGCCTTTGCCGATGACGGCCGCCTTGGTGATCGCCTTCTCCTCGCTGAGCGTCGCCGGCGGATCATCCAGCAGCGCCAATATCGGCGCCAGCCGCACGGCGACGAAGCCTTCCGCGCCGATGCCATGCATCCCGTGACCACTGGCTTTGACCAGAAAGCTGTTCGCATCCAGACGCATAGACGTATTGCCCTCGCCGATGATGACGTAGTCCATCGCCGGCTCGCCCAGGGCGCGGGTCATCTCGATGAGGCTGTCGAGAGGATTGGTCATGAGTTCTTGTATTACCCCCACCCTAAATCCCTCCCCCATAAAGAGGGAGGGACTCAATCAGCCCGTATTCGCTACTAAGAGCTCCCCTTCCCTCTTGATGGGGATGCTCCTCATAGAGATGAGGAGCGGGGCCGGGGATGAGGGTGGCTTGCCCTAGAAGTCGAAGTCGTTGATGTTATCCGCCGTGAAGGTGAAGGGCGGGCCAAGCAAAACTTCACTGCCATTGACGACCGTCAGTTCACCAAGGCGTCCTGCCATCACGGAAGCATCGCCCGGCGAGAATTCGCCATCTACAACCGCCCGCATGACATAGACCGCCGCGTAACCCAGGTCGACCGGGTTCCACAAGATCACATCGCGGACGCAGCCGCTGTTGACGTAGGGCTTCATGCCGTTCGGCGTCGCCAAGCCGACTACAGCGACATCTTCACAGGCGTCCGCCTGCTGGACCGCGTCAGCCCCGTTTGGCGTCGCCACCGATGTCATGGCAAAGATGCCATCCAGGTCCTCGCCGTATTTGTTCAGCAGCGTCTGCGCTTGCTGGAAGCTCAGCACCGCGTCTTCCTGCGCTTCAAGCGTCTCCAGCCATTCCAGGTTGGGATAGCATTCGCTGGCGTAAGCCCACATCTCGGCGATCCAGCGCGCCTGGTTCGGCGTGGTGAAGGTCGAGGTGACGATGCCGAAGGAGGCGTCCTCGCCCATCTGGTCCGCCAGGCTGTCGACAAGGGCCTTGGCGATGCCGTTGAACTCGGCCTGGTTGACGAACCATTCGCGGGCGTCCGGCTCGCTGTTGGCGTCATAACCAACGACATGGATGCCGGCTTCCAGCGCCTTGCGCAATACCGGCGCGATGGCGACCGGATCGTTGGCGGCGAAGAGGATGCCGTCCACGCCCGCCGTGATGTAGCTGTCGATGACCTGGATCTGATCGTCGATATTGGCTTCGGTTGGCGCGTCTGTAGTGACGGAGACGTTGCCCAGTTCCTCGGCGGCTTGCTGCTGACCAAGCGTGGTCGCGGCGAAGTAACCTATGCCGACCAGCTTCGGCACGTCAACCAGCGTGATGTCCATGCCGGCCATGTCATCGCCCATGGCTGCCATGCCGCCATCGTATTCCATCATCTCCATATCTTCTTCCATGTCGTCGCCCTCGTCCATCATCTCGTCGCCCATGCCACAGGCCAGCGGATTGACGGCGAGGTCGTCGGCGCCGTCCCAGCGATCTTGCGCGCTGAGCGGCATCCCCATCAGCGCCAATAGCAGCGCCAGGATCAGAGTGATTGCGAACGTCTTCTTCATGATTTAACTCCGTTATACTGATTGGCTAAACGAATTTGAGAAACGTGGTTTCTATAATCGGTGGTTCGCCTCCTTTCGCATTCTCCCCCTCCCTAAATCCCTCCCCAACGCGCAGTGTCTACGCGCGCCATCAAGAGGGAGGGACTTCCCGCCCCACTATTCACAGACTGGTTCGGCCCCCCTTCCCTCTTGATGGGCATGCTCCTCATAGAGATGAGGAGAGGGGCCGGGGGATGGGGCTCCGTCGATTAGCTTTCCCCTCGCTGACTCTGAATGAAATTATTCACAAGTATAGCAAAAATTAGCACGCTGCCGATCACGACTATGGTCGCATCGCTCGTCACGCCCGATAAGGTCAAGCCATTCTTCAGCAGTTGAATCAGGACGACGCCGATGATCGTTCCCGGGATGGAACCGGTGCCGCCGAAGATGCTCGTCCCGCCCAGCACCACCGCCGCGATCACATCCAGTTCCATGCCCGTGCCCATATCCGAGCGCGTTGTGCTGACGCGCGACACAAAGATATAACCCGCCACCGCCGACATGAAACCGGAAAATGTATAGATGAAGAGCAGATGACGGTTGACCGTCAGCCCGCTGAAGCGCGCGCCGGTCTCGTTATTGCCGATGGCGTAGAGCGCCCGCCCCAGCCGCGTCCGCGCCAGCACAATGCCGAAGATGATCACCGCGACGATAAGCAGCCAGAGCTGCGTCGGAATGCCCAGGAACTCGCCCTGACCCAGTTGGAAGAACCACTCGGGATAGCCCCGCGCCGAGCGCGCCTCGCTGATGCCCTCAGCCAAGCCGCGATAGAGCGCCAGCGTCGCCAGGGTCATAATCAGCGGCGGCACGCCAACGCGCACGATGAACAGTCCGTTGACGAAGCCGGCCAGCGTCCCGCTCAAGATGCCGGTGATGATCGCCAGCTCCAGCGGAAAGCCCAGTTCCTGCCAGGTCCAGCCGAGCACGATGGCGGTCAAACCCAGGATCGAACCCACGGAAAGGTCAATACCGCCGGTGATGATGATATAGGTCATCGGGATGGCGATCAGGCCGACCTCGGTCATGAAGCGGCCCTGCTGCAAGAGGTTGTCCACCGTCAGGAACTTGTCGGTGCGCGTCGCCAGGAAGAGCACCGACACCAGCATGATCACGAAGAGCACGCCTTCCTGGCTGATCACCAGGTGGCGCAGCTTTTCGCTGACGGTCGGGTTGCGTGGGCTCGGCTCTTCGGCTTTGACCATGTTCCTGTTTGCTCTCTCAGCTGGACCAAAGATTCTTGAGTTCAGCTTTCAAATCTTGAAAATCGTTCACGATAATTTCATACTTGTACTATAATTTGCTGTGTTTTATATGGGGCGCAACTAATGGATGTTGAAGACACCTTAAATCGCCACGAACGCAGTATCGGCAGGATTGAAGGGACGCTGGAGTCGCTTGCCACCAAGGACTTCGTTCGCAAGGAAGTCCATGAAGCGATAAAAGCCATTGACGCGAAAATCGACAAGCAGAGCGAAGACATCGGCAAGCAGTTCAAAGACCTTAGCGACAAAATCGAGCATGAGCGCCGCTGGCGCATGAAAATCACCGGTGGCGCCAGTGTGCTTGCGCTGGTCTTCGTCGCAATCTCCTCGCTGGTAACGACTCTCGTCAGTCTCGGCATCATTTCTGTCTAGCGTCCTTCTCTCCCTGTCCAAGTCCATCCTCATCTTATCTACAGATTTCATCCCACTCGTCCGGCGAATCCTGCCGCGGGATCGTGCAAGCTACAGCCTTTGCCGCCGCCGGCGTATAAGGTCGGCCAAGACCGTCGCCAGGATCAGCAGACCCTGCACCGCCTTCAGCCAGAACGGCGAGACATTGATGAATATCATCGCCGAACGAATGAAATTCAGCAGCAGCGTCGCCAAGGTCGAGCCGATCGCCGTGCCCGTCCCGCCCAATATGCTCACGCCGCCAACGACCGACGCCGTGATCACCGAAAGCTCCAAGGCCGGCGGTGGAGTCGCCTGAATGATGTTGAACTGCGTCGAATACATCACGCTGGCGATGCCGATGAAAATGCCATTCAAGATGAAGACCGTCATCAACAGGCGCCGCTGCGATAAACCGGAAAGCCGCGCCGCTTCCGCATTGCCGCCGAGCGCGTAGAATGCTCGCCCGGTTGCGCTGTATCGCATCCATAAGACCACCACAATCGTCAGCACGACCATGATGATGATGGGCATGGGAATGCCCAGCGGGCGCATCTGTGACAGGAAATACTCCGGCGGCATATCGCGCACGCGTTCGCCACCCGCCCAGATGATCAGTATGCCCTTGATGATGCTGAGCATACCGAGCGTCACCACGATCGACGGGATGCGCAAATAGGCTACCAGGAAGCCGATGAATGCGCCGAATCCCGCGCCGACGATCAAAGGCGCCAGCCAAGCCAGCGGCGCCGGCAGGCCCGCTACCACCAGTCGCCCGCTGATCACCGCCAGCAAGCCGACCAGCGACCCCACCGAAATATCGATGTTGCCGGTCACGATCACCATGGTCATGCCCAGCGCCGCCACCGCGATATAGGCGTTGCCTTGCAGATTGTCAGAGATATTGCGCTCTTGCAAAAAGCGCGGATTGGCAATGCCAATGATGAAGATCAGCATCAGCAAACCGAAAAGGATGACGCTCTCTTGATTGCCAAACAGCTTTATGATTCTGTAGCGCTCATCCGGCAGGCCACGAGGGATCAAGATCTGCAGGATGGCCAGTACGCCAGCGATCAGCATGATCCAAAAGGCAATATCCAGGCTGGCCAAGATGGACCCTTCTCCCCATTCATTGGGGGGACCGAGGGGGGTATTGCGAAAGAAGTTGATGTAGTACACGATGGCCAAGAGGCCGGCCACAGTCATCAGCAGCGAAATGGCGCGGCTGGCCGCCGGCGCGATCACATTCCACATGCCCAGCAGCAGTATGCCCAGTCCCGCCAGCGGGATGACTTCCAGGCCGGTTTTGAATAAGCCAAGCTCATTGGCTTTCTTGCTTTCGGTCAAGATCGCTACGGTGGATGGTCCGCGTTCCGGCTGCACGACGAATGGCAGCAGAAAATAAGCGCCGATGATGATCAATCCCAGAACGATGCCGGTGAAATGCAGCGGGCGACGGGGGACGGGCGCCGCTTTTGCCTTGCTCATAGACCGGCTCCCGCCGCTTGACGCAATCGCTCGCTCATCATCGCATGGGCGACCCGTTCTTGCGTCGCTTCCTCACGCGAAAACTCTGCCACCAGGCGCCCCTCCCGCATGACCAGGATGCGGTCGCTCATGCCCAGAATCTCGGGCAGTTCGCTGGAAATCATCAATATCGCCAAACCTTGTTCCGCCGCCAGCTGGCTCATCAGGCGATGAATCTCCGACTTGGCGCCCACATCAACGCCGCGCGTCGGCTCGTCCATGATCAGCAGCTTGGGGCTGCTCGCCAGCCACTTGCTGACCACCACCTTCTGCTGATTGCCGCCTGAGAGCTTGTTCGTGATCTGGTCGGGACCGGTGGCGCGGATGCTCAGCTGCCGTATTGAATGATTCGCCAGCAGCCTCTCTCTGGTACGGCTGATAAAAGTGTTCCTCGAGACCAATTCAAGAACCGCCATCGATGTGTTCTCGCGAATGGTCATCTCGCGGATCAGCCCTTGGTGCCCTCGGTCCTCCGGCACATAACCGATGCCATGATCGACCGCCTCCGACGGCCGGCTGATCTTGACCGGCTCGCCATTGAGCCGGATCTCGCCAGATTCCGCCGGCAGCACGCCGAAGATTACTTGCGCCGTCTCGCTGCGCCCCGAGCCGACCAAGCCAGCCAAGCCGACGATCTCGCCGGCCCGCACGGTGAAGGAAACATCGCGTGTCAGCGGCGGCCGGTTCAAGTTGCGCGCCTCCAGCACGACATCGCCGATTTCCGCCGGCTGCTTGGGGAAGAGATTATCAATCGTGCGCCCGACCATCATGCTGATCAATTCGCTTTCGCTGGTGTCCTTGACCTCATGCGTCCCGATGTATTCGCCATCCCGCAGCACGGTCACGCGGTCCGCCAGTTCGAAGACTTCGTTGAGGCGATGGCTGATGTAAACAATGCTCACGCCGCGATCCCGCAGCAGCCGCACGATGCTGAAAAGCTGCTCCACATCGCTTTCGGTCAGCGCCGCGGTCGGCTCGTCCATGATCAATATCTGCGCATCCAGCGACAAAGCCTTGGCGATCTCCACCCGCTGGCGATTGCCCACATTGAGCGCGCCCACCTTCGCGCCCACATCGAGATTGGTGATATTAAGCTCCGCCAGCAAGGATGCCGCCTCCGCTTCCATCTGCTCCCAATCAATGGCCTGGAAGCCGAAACGCCTTACCGTCGGCGCGTGCCCCATGAAGATGTTCTCCGCCACCGAAAGCTCAGGGTAAAGACCGAGCTCCTGATATATCGTGGCGATGCCGGCCGCGTGCGCTTCGCGCGGGTTGCTGAATTCGACGCGCCGCCCATCAAGGGTGATATCGCCCGTATCGGGCTGATAAACGCCGGAGACGATCTTGATCATGGTCGATTTGCCGGCGCCATTCTCGCCGATCAAGGCGTGCACTTCGCCCCGCCGCACATCAAAACGCGCCTCTTTCAGCGCATGCACACCGGGGAAGTATTTGTTAATCCCCTGCATTTCCAGCAAGGCGTCGCTCATTTGGCAGCCCCCTGCTTTGCGCCTGGTGCGGGCATATTCCGCCACCTAGTCCAGCAAGCTGCAAAAGCGCGCATAATGCTCGTTCCAGGCGGCGATCTCCCTCGGTTCATACCGCCGGTTCTCATCCGACTGGCTGAGCAGCGCCCGCGCTTCCGCCACGCCTCCCAATTCACCGATCGCGATCAACTGGACGATGGCGTTGCCGGTCGCCGTCGCTTCCGCCGGCCCCGCGATCACCGGACGGCCGGTGGCGTTCGCCGTCATCTGATTGAGCAGGGCATTGCGCGAGCCGCCGCCGATGATGTGCAGAACGTCAACCTGCCGCCCCGTTACCGAAATCAACTGCTCGAGCACATAGCGGTATTTGTAGGCCAGGCTGACGTAGACCGTCGCCATCACTTCGGCATCGCTTTCCAGCGCCGGCTGTCCCGTTCGGCGGCAGTAATCGATAACCCGCGCCGGCATGTCCCCCGGCGGCAGGAAAGAGGGATCATCCGGCTCGATGAAAGCTTTGAACGGCGCCGCTCCCTCCACCATCGCCGTCAATTGCGCGAAGCTGTAATCCACCCCCCGCGCCTGCCAGGTCGCCCGGCATTGATCGGCCAGCCACAATCCCATGATGTTTTTCAGCAAACGGAAGCTGCCGCCATAACCGCCCTCGTTGGTGACATTCGCCTCGTATGCCGCATCGCTGATGATCGCTTCATCCAACTCCAGGCCGAGCAGGCTCCATGTCCCGCTGCTCAGATAAGCGATGTTGTCGGATGAAGCGGGCACAGCCACCACCGCGCTGCCGGTGTCATGACAAGCGGGCACGATCACGTCAATTCCCTGGTATTCACCGATCCGCGTGCCGGGCGAAACGATCGGCGTCAGCAAATCAGTCGGGATGCCGACCGCCGCCATGATCTCGCGATCCCAATCATCCAGCCGCGGATTGTAAAGCTGCATCGTCGTCGCTTCGGTGAATTCGCAGGTCTTTGACCCGGTCAGCCAATAATTGAAAAGATCGGCGATGGTCAGCATGGTCGCCGCATGATCCAGCAGCGGACTGCCGTCGCGGATGCTCGCCGCCAGTTGGTACAGTGCGTTGAGCGGCATGAACTGTATGCCGGTGCGCTCGAAGATTTCGCGGCGCGGCATGCGCTCGAAGACCCATTCCATCGCGCCATTCGTCCGCGGATCGCGATAATGCGCCGGATTGGCTAACAACTCGCCGGCGCGGTCCAGCAGCGCATAATCCACGCCCCAACAATCCAGGCCGATTGACGCCGCATCAGGCGCCGCGCCTATGCCAATCGTGATCTCGTGCCAGATCCGCAGCACATCCCAGTGCAGCAGATTCGGTGTCTGCACCGGGATATTGGGAAAGCGATGGACTTCATCCAACTGCAAGCGCGCGCCGTCAAATGCGACATCCATCACTCGCCCGGAGGTCGCGCCGAGATCGACGGCGATGACGTGTCTAGCGCTCATAAGCCGCTCTCGCATGACGCGACGACCGAGATTGTTGAATTTGACTTAGGCTTCGGATTGCACGTTAGCATTAATTAAAAGTCGAAAGATCAGCGTCTGCAAATTAAGTAGCGCAATTATAGACGCTCCGGCCGTCTTTGTCATATCCCGCTTGTGCAGTGGCGCGCGCCTCGCAGGCATAGTCAGGATCAGACTATGGATTCTCAGAGGCGCAGGAGTACCTAACTCGGTGCTCTCGGTGTCCTCGGTGGTGAAATCAATCTGAGTTGCGCCCCCGCTCAATTTGCCGCACCAAATCGACGGTGAAGTCTTCCAGCGTCGCAATATGCGCATCGGCCAGCGCCAGAACATCATCGGACAAGGGAAAATCCGGGCTGGGCGCCGCCACCGCGAACATGCCCGCCGCCTTCAGCGAGCGCAAACCGTTTGCCGAATCCTCTATGCCCAGGCTTGCCCCCGGCGAAACCCCCAGCGCCTCTAGCGCCTCAAGATAGATATCGGGCGCCGGCTTGCCCCGCGGCACCTCATCGCCATATATCATCACTTCGAAAAGCTGATCCAAACCGGTGATGCTGAGGACCGCTTTGATAATCTCGGTCGGCGATCCGGACGCCAAGCCGACGCGAAAGTGTTCTTTCATGTGCGCCACCGATTCCAAAGCGCTGGGGCGCGTCGGCATGCGTTCTTCATAATGCGCGATCACCCGCGCTTTCATCTCCGCGATGATCTCGTCGATGCTCTCACCCAATTCCAGCTTCTCTTGCATGACCCCCGCCCAGCCGACTGTGCTGCGCCCCATCGCCAGCCGCTGAAATTCATCGGTCCAGACCTTGCCCCGGTCACGGGCAAACTCGACGCGCGACCGGTCCCAATAGACTTCGCTATCGACCAGCACGCCGTCCATATCGTAGATGATCGCTTCTATCGGCATGTCATAACCCCTTCCCCCGGCCCCTCTCCCGCCATCTCTAAGGCGGGCATCCCACGAGGAGGGTAGGGGAGCTAGTAATTTCGCGATTGGCGCCAAAAGCCCCTCCCTCTTTATGGGATGCTCCTCATGGAGATGAGGAGAGGGGTTTGGGGTGGGGGCGGAAAAACCTAAACCGCCTGATCCGCCGGCGGCGCCACCACGCCAATCGTCAGCAGGATATTGGCGTAGATGCGCTGCTCGCCCGTCGCGATGACGAGACAGCAGTCGTCTTTCTTCGCCTCATCATAAAAGGCGAAGCGTTCCAGCGGACTCAGCTCGACATCGTCCGGCAACAGGCGGCGGAAATCGGCATAGATGCTCGGTTCCTCGCCGTCGTCGCGGCGCATGACCTGGGCCGCCTCGATCGGCGTCACGCTCAGCACTGCTTCCAAGACATCCGTGACCGTCGCCATGCCCGGCGCCAGATTGAGGTAAACCCGCTCCGCCCGCGGGTGGGCGCCTGTCTCGACCGGGTAGTTGCCATCGGGTATCAAGATGGTGGCGCCATGCCCGGCCTTGCCCAAGGCGCCCAGTATCTGCGGGTGAATCAGCTTTGCGTCTATCATCGCGCGCTCTCTTGCCTCGGCTCTTCAATCACAATCAATCACTCTTGCGGATCAGGTCGCCCACTTTTATCACGCCGTCTTCAATGACGCGCGCATACACGCCGCGCCGTCTCTCCAGCACGCCTTCATCGGACATGATCCACTTGCGCGCCGGACCGCCGAAGCGACGGGCGAATTTTGTGCAGCCGGTATGCGGCAGCGGACTGATCTCCATCACTGCCTCGCCAATCTGCAAGCGACTGCCCGGCGGCAAATTATCCTGTGAAATATCCAGGTCGACAAAAAGTTGATCGCCCGATTCCGCCCAGCGCGATTTCTCGCCCGCCAGCAGATGAATCAAGCGGCTGTTCATCAGCGTGATCTGCGCCTCCGGGTCGGCGCTCCGCCGCAGCCAGTCATCACCGGCCAATCCGCCCGCTGCCGTGAAGGTCGCGCTCTCCAGCGCCTCGCGCTCATCACGCCCGGGACGCCGAACGATCATTTCCACACGGCCCTTATCGCGCGGCGATGGCTCGGTCCCCTCCCAACCCGCCTCAAGTTCTTCAATTGTCTTGGTGGCTTGCATCGTTTTCTCCAATTCTGCAGCCTTTCCGTGCCTCTGCGACTATACGACAGAACGGCGAAAATGTCTTGTGCTGTCTCGCACAGCCGACAGAGCAATCTCACCAGATGCTGCTTTTGCCACCGAGAACACCGAGTTAGATTGAGGACACAGAGGTTGTGGTATTTTTTCGAGCTAAGTTCAACGCCTGTCCATGGCGGAAACGTCGCTGCCAACCAGCTAGACAACGAGCTTTTCTCTGTGCCCTGTTTCCTCTCTGTGTACTCTGTGGCAAATCTTTTCTACTTTTTTGACGAAGCCGGGAATCGGCATGGCGGAAACGCGCGGGCATTGTTACGATGCCTTGTCTCGTCCAGCTTCGGCGAGACAATATTTGGAATCTGCAACCAGAGGAGTCCGGTCTCAAATGACTATAGAACACAAACGCTTGGGGCGGCATGGCGTACTCGTCAGCAACCTCTGCCTCGGCACCATGAACTTCGGTCCTTACACGTCCAAAGAAGACAGCTTCGCCATCATGGATCGCGCGCTGGAGCTGGGCATCAACTTCTTCGATACGGCCGATGTCTACGGCCGGCAAGTCGAATTTGGTCTTACCGAGCAGATCATCGGCGAGTGGTTCGCCCAAGGCGGCGGCCGGCGCGATGCCGTTGTGCTGGCGACCAAAGTCTACAATCCCGTCAGCCGGGCGGAATTCTTGCCCGAGCCCAACCGTGATCTCCGCAGCCTCTCGGCCTACAAGATCCGCAAGCATTGTGAAGGCAGCCTGGAACGCCTGCGGACCGACCACATCGATATCTATCAGATGCACCATGTCGACCGCGACTGCCCCTGGGACGAAACCTGGACCGCCTTCGACAGCCTAATCGGGCAAGGCAAAGTCGTCTACGTCGGTTCGAGCAACTTCGCCGGCTGGGATATCGCCACCGCCTGCCAGGAAGCGGCGCGCCGCAATATGCTCGGCCTGGTCAGCGAGCAGAGCATCTACCACCTCGATAATCGCGCTGTTGAGCTTGAAGTCATCCCCGCCTGCCGCCACTACGGCCTCGGGCTGATCCCCTGGAGCCCGCTGGCGGGTGGTATGCTCGGCGGCGCGCTGGAAAAAGTCGATACCGGCCGGCGCGGCAACCCGGCGCTGATTGAACGCGTTGCGGCGAAGCGGCCGCAGCTGGAAGCCTGGGAAGGGCTCTGCCGCGAGATCGGCCACCCGCCGGGCGAGGTCGCCCTGGCTTGGCTGCTGCACAATCCAGCCGTGAGCGCCCCCATCATCGGTCCGCGAACTATGGAGCAACTGGAAAGCGCCGTCCGCGCGGCAGAAATCACGCTGGACTCGGACACGCTGGGCAAGCTCGACGAGATCTTTCCCGGGCCCGGTGGCGAAGCGCCAAAAGCCTACGCTTGGTAGGCGGTTTCCCTACTGTTTACGTACCAGCCGGCGCTGTAGGCGGCTTTCTCGACATCCTGAGTTTATTGGCCTGGCTTGGCCAAATCGCGGAAGCCTCGCGAAAGCCTGTTTTTGCTTAGCGAGCTTTCATTTGCTATCCTCTAAGGCACTGTATACTATTTGCCTACGATGAAGAAGAGACTTACAACTGGAGCGAATTATGTTCAAGTTGATGCATGCTGCGAAAAAGCGCGTATTGCTCGCGCTGATATTGAGTCTGTTTATTGTGGCTGCCTGGCCTGCCGCCGCGGCGAATATCTACATCGACTATACATGCACTTTGCATGAAGCGCTCAAAGCCGCCAATAAAGACAGGCAACAAAACCAATGCGAGGCGGGCAGCGACGATGACACCATCTTCCTGACGCGAGATGACAAACCCCGTTCAGGCATCCTGCCATCAATCACCTCGAACATCGTCATCGAAGGCAATTACCACACGCTTACCGCAGATAGTGCTGACCCTGTCTTCACGGTCCAAGGCAGCCATTTGACAATTAAGAATCTGAAAATTGTCTACGAAGGAACGAGATCGGGCAAGGCTTTTGAAGTCCTTAACGGCAAGTTGACCCTCATCAATGTCAGAGTCAAAAACTGTAAGAGAGGCGTCAAACAGAAAAACAGCCACGTAACCATTAAGGGCGACTCTGATATCTGCGGTCTGGACGCGGATGAAATTGTTGAGGGCACCGGGTCCACTGACATTGACTTGCCGCGGCCACCGGCGGAGCCAGGCACCTGTGCCAAGCTGCCGAGCGCAACTGCAGTGGTCACAGCGAGATATGGCCTTGCCAGCGGGGTAGAGTGCCAGTTAGTGGATGGCCCAGGCATTGGCGTTCAGTCGATTGTTGACGCCGGCTTCATCACAGCCGTCAATCTCTGGAGCTATGTCGAACAAGGCGTCGAAATCTGCTTCCCGCATATCGGCTCGATCACCTTCATTGATACGGGGACTTCCCCCCGCGCTGTGTCCACCATCGACTCTTACCTCCGCGGCAACAGCACCTGCGCCTATGTGGCCCGCCCCGGTACAGTCGTCCTGATGCCGGGCCAGCCCACCGGCGGGACTCCGCCTGTTTTCGGCGAGCCAGCGGTGAGCCAGCCGACCACCGGAACCGGCCCAGCTCCCGCAGGTTGCCCGATCCACACAACGGGCCATCTCTTCCTGCGCACTACCCCGTCCCTGCAAGGCACGGTGCTCGACGCGGTCCCGCGCGGCTCAAACCTGGTTTCGCCCACACGCACCACCTTTTGGTACCAGGTCACTTACAACGGGCGGACAGGCTGGATCGGCCACAAATACGTCAGGGCGAATTGCTAGAGCGCCGGAGCGAAAAAGCGAAGCTGTACATTCAAGAACCTCCGTCAGTCGATGGGGGTTCTTTCGTTCCAGCCGGTCTCGCCGGCATAGGCGCTGGACCTGCTCGCCGCCGGCATGAGCACTTCCGCGATGTGCAGCACCGGCAGCGCCTGCCCCTGCCGAGCAAGCTCCTGCCGCAACTGCATGATGCAGCCGATATTGCCGGAGACGACCAGATCCGGCTGAGCCGCGAGGATCGACTGCACTTTGCGCCGCGCCAGTTCCGCCGCGATTGCCGGCTGGTCAATGTTGTATGTGCCGGCCGACCCGCAGCACATGCCGGCGTCGGCGATGCTCAAGAGCCGCAAGTTCGGCACCTGGTTGAGCAGGGTTCTCGGCTCGCTCTGGTGACCCTGCGCGTGCAAGAGGTGACAGGCGTCTTGATAGACGACCCGCCGCTCGCTGGCGAATCCGGGTCCGTCCCGCAACTCTAATCGGGCGAGATAAGCGCTGAAATCCAGGACTTTGCGCGAAAAGGCCCTCGCGACTTCGGCATCGGGCTGCCCCTTGAACAGCAAGGGATAATCTTTCATGCCGGAGCCGCAGCCGGCCGCCGTCGTGATGATCGCGTCGATATCTTCGGGGATGGCGTCGAAATTGCGCCGCGCGATCCTTTGCGCTTGCTTCTCCGCGCCGACATGCAGGAGTATTGAGCCGCAGCAGCCTTGCTCCGGCGGAATATGCACCTCGACGCCGTTGGCGGCCAACACATGCGCCGCCGCGTAGCTGATTTCCGGCGCAAGCACTTGCTGCGCGCAGCCCAGCAAAAGCGCCACTTTGCCGCGCTGTTCACCCTGGGCCGGCAGCACAGGCGGCAGGGGCAGGGCGGATGGCAGCTTTTCCGGCAGCAAACTCAACATCGACGCGAAAGCGGGCGGCAATGCCGGCAAGAGCGCTTTGCCAATCCCCCCCGTCGCCGCCGCCATTCGGAAGCGCCGCGGATAGGGCAGCGTCTCGCAAACCAACTTGCGCGCCAAGGCGTCGAGCGGGGAGCGTTGCCGTTCTTTCTCTTGCAGGGCACGATAGCCGACCAGCAGATCACCATATTCCACGCCCGAAGGGCAAGCCGGCACACAAGCCATGCAGCCGAGGCAGCGGTCGATGTAGGGCTGCGCTTCTTCCGCCGCGAGCCGCTCTTCCAGCACATTCTTCATCAGGTAGATGCGGCCGCGCGGCGAATCCATCTCCTCGCCGAGCAAGCTGTAAGTCGGGCAGGCGGCCAGGCAGAAGCCGCAGTGCACGCATTTTTCGATCGCTTCCGCCATCTCAGGCGCGCGCAAGTCGTCACTGATTATTTGATGGCGCATCGTCTTTCACCACTCGTATTGCTGGAACGCGCTTATATGGTTGTTTTACCACTGAGTTCGGGGAGCGTATAGAGGTCGCTGAGGCGATGACGCGGGAAACAGGATTGCAAAGATGCGAGGGCAGAAAGGAATATCGGGCAAAACGCGATTTGGCGTCGCGAAAATCCGCGGAAATGTGATGGAAAAGTATAAGCAAAGGATGGGAAATGGATGAGATGAGGCTGAACTGTGGACATAGATTTATGCTACTATATTGATACTGTATTGATATAGGACTGATTTTCGAGCAATTGGTTGATTTGGCATGTATATCGGGTAGGTTTTCGGTTGGAAACGACGATACTGATCGGAAGGGCAAAAGTGTTTTCTCCAATGGATAATCCAATACGATGTTGTCGACGGAAAAGTTTTTTTGGCCATCTGGCCATCTGACCGGGTGGCGTGGCGGCGAGCAGCGGACGATCGCGATTTGGGCGCAGGTGTTCATGGGATCAGCGTAGCAGATTTCGAGGCAGGATAGGCGACCAAATGTTCTCGTATTGGAATTTTCTATCATAATCATACGAAAGTATAACGAGCGGAAATAATTTCGGGACAAGTTCAGATTCAGACCAGCTTGGCAAGCGGATCGAGCACGGCTTTCACGCGGGCCGCCAGCTTGTTCTCCAGCGGCTGGCCTATGACGGGGGATTCCACATCGCCCAGCAGGCACAGTCCTCGCAATCCAAGTTGTCTCAGCGCCGCATCCAGGCCGGCTACATCGTCCGTCCCCACCCACGCCAGGTTGCCGCCGACGCCGTAGCGCCGCTGCGAATCCGCAATCATGGCGTCAAGCGCGGGGACCTGGCTCAGCGGAAGCACGACCTTTACGATGGTGTTGCCCCGAAGCCCCTCCAGCGGATTCCACAGAGCGGGCCCGTCGTCAATGTCGCACACATCGTCCGGATCGGTCTCCCGCTTCATGGTCTCGGTGAAGCGCTGGACTCGCCCCGGCAATATCGCCGGCGATCCACCCAGCCGCGCCAAAAGCGACCAGCCGCCGGTGGACGGCGCGAAGTCCAGGGCGTCAAGCTCGAAGGCGCTTTGATTGATGACGCTGATCGCGGAGAGCAGATCGTCCAGTTTCCGGAAACTCATTTTCAAACTGCGGAAGCTTGACACATCGGGGAAAACCTTGAAGGTCAACTCGGTCATGATGGCGTATTGGCCCAGGCTGCCGACGAGAAATTTGCTCAAGTCGAAGCCGGCGGAGTTCTTCACCACCTTGCCGCCGACGCGAAACTCGCGCCCCAAGCCATCGACCACCTGGGCGTCCAGGATGAAATCGCGCGCGCCACCGTAGCGAAAACGGCGCGAACCCGACAGGTTGGCGGCCACCGTCCCGCCGATCGTGGCGCAATCCGCCAGGAGCGGGTCAAAGGGCAGGTATTGCCCGGCTTCCGCCAGGGCCGCCGCCACATCGGTGACGCCGGTCCCGGCCCCGACGGTGATGGTGTATTCGCTGGGTTGATATTCTGCGACGCCGTTCAGCGCCGAGAGATCGGCAAGGGCGGCATCTTTTGCGCCCGGATGCAGGGCGGTCTTGCTGCCGCGGCCGATGACGTGGACGTGTTCATGCGAGCGGATGAAGTCAGCCAATTCGGCGCTTGTATGGATTGCGGTCGCGGTCATTCGCGTGAAATCACCCCGTGCCGCTCCAGCGGATGCAAGCCCTGCCGCTGCAATGCCGGCGCCTCCCCGCCCGGGAACATCTTGCCGCGATTGGCGATCTCCTTCGGGTCGATCGCCTGCCTCAGCGCGGACATGATGTCGATCTCAGCTTCGCTGAACATGGTCGGCAGATAATCGCGCTTCTCCATGCCGATGCCGTGCTCGCCGGTTATCGAGCCGCCCAGCGAGACACAGAGCGTCAGGATCTCGCCCGCCAGCGCTTCGGCCCGTTCCAAGGCGCCGGCCTCGCGCCCGTCATAGAGAATCAAGGGATGCAAATTGCCGTCGCCGGCGTGGAAGACGTTGGCCACCTCCAGGCCATACTTCGCCTTTATCGTATTGATGGCAAGCAGGGCCTCGCCCAAGCGGCTGCGCGGCACCACGCCATCCTGCACGATGAAGTCCGGGCTGAGCCGCCCGACGGCGGAGAAGGCGCCCTTGCGCCCCTTCCAGATGCGCGCCCGCTCGTCTTCGCTATTGGCGACCCGCAGTTCAAAAGCGTCCGATGACTCGATGATGCCCTGCAGCTGCTCGAACTCCGCTTCGACTTGGGGCGCTTCGCCCTCCAACTCAATGATCAGCAGGGCTTCGGCGTCGGGATAGCCGGCGTCGACCGATGCCTCGGCCGCTTTGATCGCCAGCCGGTCCATGATCTCCATCGCGCCCGGCAGCAGGCCCGAGGCCACCACCAGCGACACGGCGTCGCCGGCTTTGCCGATATCGTCGTAGGCGGCCAGCACCGTGCGATACAGCTCCGGCTGTGGCATGAGCCGCACGGTGATCTCCAGCGCGATGCCGAAAAGCCCTTCCGAGCCGACGAATAAGCCGATCAAGTCGGGTCCGATGCCGATGCCTTCGATGCTCTCGCCCCCGAATTGCGTCACCGCGCCATCGGCCAGCACCACCTTCATGCCCAGCACGTGGTTGCTGGTCATGCCATATTTCAGGCAGTGAGCGCCGCCGCTGTTGAAGGCGATATTGCCGCCGATGGTGCAGATCGACTGGCTGGACGGATCAGGGGCATAGTAGAGGTTGTAGGGTTGGGCCGCTTCCGTGATGCGCAGGTTGACCACGCCGGGCTCGACCACGGCGATGCGCTGCTGCGGGTCGATGCGTTTGATGCGATTCAGGCGATTCAAGGCGATGACCAAGCCATCGGGTATGGGCAGGGAGCCGCCGGACAGGCTGGTGCCGCTGCCGCGGGCGACAAATGGCATTTCCATCTCGTGGCAGAGGCGGACGGTGGCGATGACTTCGTCTTCACTTTCCGGTATGACGACTGCGCCAGGTTTGCTTTGGAAAGCCGTCAGCCCGTCCGATTCATAGGGCAGCAGCTGCGCGTCCCGCGTCAGAATGCGTTCGGGCGGGTAGATGGTTTCGAGAGCTTCGATAAAGGGATGGTTCATGGAAGGTCACCCCCCTCTAATGTCCCCCCCTCGCAATGGAGGGAGACTTGCGCGCATTGCTGTAGATTTCGATATGCATTGAGTATCCGCCATGAGCGCTCCGGCGGGCAGCTTACCCCACCCCCGGCCCCTCCCCGACGAGTCAGGGAGGGGAGTAAGACGCTCGCCGAGACAGCATTCAGTCAACTTCCCGCCCTTTGCAATTGGCAAGGTATTTTGCGTGGGCGGTGGCTTTGCCGCGCGTGTATCTACATATCTATAGATGGCGCGGGAATCATCTATTAGCCCGCCGTCGCTTCCAGTCGCAGCTCGACTTGTTTGGAAAGCTTGCGCAGAGCCTGTTTGGCGATTTGTTTGGCCGCCACATTGAGCAGGCGCTGGCCGACCGCGGCGATCTTGCCGCCGATGCGCGCGTCGCCGGCGTAATTCATCACGGTGCCGCCGTCCGCCTGCGCCAGGCTGATCGTGCCCTCGCCAGTGACATGGCCCGCGGGTCCCTTGCCCTCGACCAGCAGGCGGTAGCTCTCCGGCTCGACCACATCGACCAGCTCGAAGCTGGCTTCGAATTTGCCGTTGACGGGACCGACCTTCACCGCCAGGCTGCTGTGATATTTGTTCTCGCCGATTTCGTTCAAGCCTTTCGAGCCCGGGATGATGCTGCCGAGGACGTCGATGTCCATCAGGACTTCCCAGACCAGCTCGCGCTGAAACTTAAAGTCGTAGCTGCCTTCAATGTGCATGCTCGTTCTCCTGCTGCCTCAATGCGCCTATGATAATGAACTTCGGGCGAAATTACGAACCTGGCATTGGAATTGAAGCCGGGGCGCTGGCGCGGCTGTTTGTTTCCACAGGGTAGTCTGTTAAAATGGACTTGCCCAAGACAAGGACGAAAGGCACGAATCGCCATGGTCATGGAACGACAAGTCATCAGCGCGGAGGGCTTCCTCGAAATCGTCGGCAGCGAGGAATATATTGACCGCATCCTTGAGCTAGTCGATGGGGAAATCATCAAGATGCCAAAGCCAACCGGATTGCATGGGCAGATAACATTTCTCTTGAGCCTGAAGATTGGGAATTACGTCGTCGACAACGGACTTGGCATTGTAACTGCGGCAGAAACGGGCTTCATCTTGGAACGCAATCCCGATGGCAGAGATACCGTCCGCGCTTTGGACATCGCATTCCTAAGCAGCGCGAGCGTCCCTGCCGTACTTCCCGACCAATTGATGGATGTGGCGCCGGATCTGGCCGTGGAAGTCATCTCCCCCAGCAACAAAGCGACGGATATGCACCACAAAATTCGGCAACTGCTAGCCGCGGGCACAGCCCTGGTTTGGATCGTTCACCCGGAAACACGCACTATCGAGGTTCACACGCAGTCAGGCGCCGCCACGCTAGTGGATGCTGACGTTCTTAGCGGTGGCGAGGTCCTGCCGGGATTTGAAGTCCCCGTCCGCGAGATCTTCCCAGCCCCCTAATCCGCTATCAGTTCACGCGCAAGATCACCTTGTTGACGCCCGGCGCATAAGCGGCGTTGCTGGCGTAGGCTTGCGCCGTATCCGCCAGCGTGAAACGATGCGAGACCAATTCTTCCAGCTTGACCGTACCCGAAGTCGCCAGTTCGATGGCACGCGGATAGGTATGCTTCATGCGCCGGGACATCATGATGGTCAGCCCCTTGCGCCGGGCGACCGAATGCTGGAGCTGCAGCTTGTCGTCCGGCGGGATGCCGACCAGGACCAGCCGCCCGCCGGGCCGCGCCATATCGGCCGCCTGCTGCACCGAGTGATCGGCCCAGGCCGCTTCAATCGCCACATCAACGCCGCGCCCGCCGGTGAGGTCCATCAGCGCGCCGACCGGATCACATTCATCGATGTTGAACGCGCCGGTCGCGCCCCAGGCTCGCGCCATTCGCAGACGCCAGTCAAACTTGTCGAAGGCGAAGACCTGCGCCGCGCCCGCCAAGACCGCCAGCCGAGCGATTAATAAACCGACCGGTCCCGCGCCCAGCACCGCTACCGAACCCGCGATGCGTATCTTGCTCAGGTCGATGGCGTGGATGGCTACGCCCAGCGTCTCCAGCAGCGGACCAACTTCGTCGCTCAGCGCGTCGGGCATGGGGAAACAGTTGCGGGCGCTGACGTTCATGCGCTCGCGCAGGGCGCCGTCTTCGGGGAATAGCCCGTAAAAATAATGATTCGGGCAGAGATTGGGGTGGCCGTTCTCGCAGAGTTCGCAGCGCCAGCAGGGCACGGCCGGCTCAACGGCGACGCGCTGGCCGATCCGCAGCGGCTGATGCTGTCCATCCAGGGCATCGGCGCCGACCGCCGCGACCAGTCCCATGAATTCGTGGCCCAGGATTACCGGCTTGCTCACGGTGGTGTAGCCGATCCGCCCGGTCTCGTACATGTGCAAGTCGCTGCCGCAGAGGCCGACCGCCCCGATGCTCAGCGTGACTTCGCCCGGTCCCGGCGGCGGCGGTCCCGGCTCATCGGCGAGGCGGATGTCCGTTGGTCCGTGCAGTCGCGCTGCTTGCATAGTTGCTCTCCCCTAACTTCGGCACTCGACCAAATCTAGCACCATCGCGCGGAAACAAAAAGAGGGCGACTGCGCGGAGCCGCCCTCCTGTGGGAAACGTCTGTATGAAATCGGCAGGCTAGTCCTCCGCCCAGGTGTCTTCCAATTCCGCTCGCTGTTCGGCGATGATCTCGGGCGTGCAGCGAAGCGTCTCCAGGAAGGCCAGATCGGCGGCGCGGCGCTTTTCAAGCGTCATCTCAGGCAGCTCGGTGACGACCTCCGGCAATTCGCGCGTGGCGCCAGTGGTGCTGACGCCGTCTTCGATGACAAAATCCGCCATCGCCAAGAGTTCGTCGGGTATCTCGACGCCTTGCGCTTTGGCTGAATCCAGATTGATGGCGATGCCGAAGTCCTCGGTCCGGTTTATGCTGATTTCGGATATGTCGATATCCCCATTCAGATGGGCGACCAGCATGCGACCTTGGATGGCGCCTTCGCCATAGACGTTATTGAAGCCGGCGGCCACGGTCGCGCCGTTGTAGACGTGGTAGGGGAAGATCCCGAACAGGGGAATGCCGTACTCGGCGGTCAAAGTCTGCAGCAGCGATGTTCCGGACAAGATGATGGAACTGACCGGATTGATGAGCGCTTCCACACCGCGGTTCACCAAAGCTTCCGTGGCCAGATTCAGATCGCTCAAGGTGATGACGTTGGCGACTTCCACCGTCAATCCGAGCGCTTCGGCCGCCAGTCGAATATTTCTCCCGCCCGACACGCTAATGGGTTCGCCCGGAGCGATAATCACGCCAATGGTTTTGATGTCCGGATTCCACAGCTGCGTAACCGCGACAGATTCCGCATAGGGCAAATGATACTGTGATCCCCCCACGTGATTCGGCTTGATGCAGGGCGCATCGGCGATGCCGGCAAAATAGGGTGAGCCGACGAGACTGAACATGATCGCCGGCGGGTCTTCCATATCCCGCGTGGCGTTGACGGCGATTTGCGTCACCTGCGTCGTGACGATCAGCATGGCGTCCACGCCACGATCAAGCGCGTCTTCAACCATGAGGTTGGCTGTCGGCGTATCCGAGCCGGCGTTGCGCCAGAGCACATTCATGTTTTCACCGAACATGTCCTCGCCCGCATCCAGCAAAACGCGTTCTTCTTCGTTGAAATAACCATAAGCCTGCAAAACATCGAATGCGCCTTTGGTGGCCAATGTCTGCCCGGCGGAATAGCCGAAGTTCATCATGGCAATCGTGGGAATATCATCCTCTTGCGCCCGCAGCGCCGGACTCACGCTGAGTACCAATACCGCAATTAGGAGCAGGAATCTCTGAACCATTTGTCACCTCGCGTCAGCAATTTATTTTCTAGCAATACAGCTTAATCTTAATCATAGTCGAAAATGGCTGATTGGGAAAAGAAAAGAGGGCGATCCTCATCAACCGCCCTCTCATACATTGCAGTTGCAGGCGATAACGCAGCTTCAGTCACTTCATTGGGTTTCCAACTGCGCCTTCTGCGCGGCGATCATCTCATCCGTGCAATACAACTCGGCGAGGAACTCCAGGTCAGAAGCGCGGCGTTCTTCCAGCGTCATCTCCGGCAGTTCGATACCATGTTCGGGCAGTTCGGGCGTGACGCCTTCGGTGCTTTGACCATCTTTAATCATCCAATCCGCCATCGCCAGTAGCTCGTCGGAGATCTCGACGTCCGCTTCCGCCGCGGAATCCAGATTGATGGCGACGGTGAAGCCGGGCTTTAAGTTGACGCTCAGACGCGAGATGTCAATGTCGCCGTTGAGATGAGCAAGCAACATGCGGGCGGCGATGACGCCTTCGCGATATAGGCTGTAAAAGTCGGCGCCTACCGTCGCGCCGCGATAGACATGTTGCGCCACAATGGAAAAGACCGGTATCCCGCCGTACTCTGCGGCGGCGTCTACGATTGAGGACAAACCGATAGACGTGGTATAGCTGGCGGGCAGGACGATGGCCTCGACGCCCTTGCTGATCAAGCCGTCTGTGGCGAGCTGCAGATCGGCGAAGGAGACAACCGGAGACATTTCAACGCGCATCCCGAGTCCCTCGGCGAGTTCGGTGATTCGTTCCATGCCGAAGACGCTATTGGGTTCAGCCATATTCACGATTGTGCCGATCATTTTCATATCCGGGTCCTGCACCTTCAGCAGCGGCACAAACTCGTCGTAGGGCACATCGGTCTGCGTGCCGGCTATGTGGCTGTCTTTGATGCAGGGGGCGTCGGCAATGCCGGCGAAATAGGGCGTGGTGACGATAGCGAAAATGAGTGCCGGCGGGTCGTCCATTTCCCGCGTGGCGTTGGCGGCGATCTGTGACACTGGCGTTGAAAGCGTCAGGAGCGCATCCGCCCCGCGATCCAGCGCATCCTCCACCATAATGTTGGCCGCCGGAATATCGAAGCCGGCGTCGCCGTAGATGACGTTAATGCGCTCGCCTTCCAGGTCTTCCGCCTCGTCCAATACGGCGCGTTCCTCCGCATTCACCAGGCCATAGGCTTCAAGCATATCCAGAATGCCTTTTTCGGCCAAAGCGGTAAGGGGCGTGCCACCGTAGCGCAGGATGGCGACTGTAGGCTTGTCATCATCACCCGCCAGCGCCGGCGCCGCGATTAAAAGCACCGCCATCAGAAGTCCGATCAGCGTTCTTGCGCGCATAGGTTGTCCCGCTTTCTTTGCCGCTTCTCAGCGACAAGCGTAGCTTAATGTGACATAGCTCATCTCAAGAATAGCACAAAAACCGGCGCGAATTGCAAAAGCTGATCGCGACGGAAACCAAAAGAGGGCGATTGTCTCCAACCGCCCTCTCCTTGGACTCGAAAGGTTCGACAGAATGAGCTGCCTATTCCGCCGCCGCATCCAGCGCCGCTTGTTCCTCGGCGATGCGTTCGGGCGTGCATTCGAGCTCAGCCAGGAAGGCGGCGTCTTCCGCCATGCGCTCTTCCAGCGTCATCTCCGGCAATCTGGGTGGCTCGCTTAGTACATTGAGCTCTCCGCCCTCGATCACCATGACAGCTGAATCCAATATGGAATCGGCAACGGTAATCCCCAATTCCTCAGCAGTATCGAGATTGACGGCCACGCCGATGTCCACCCTGGAACTGATTCCGGTCGCACTGACATCCAGCGTACCATTAACATAAGCGGCGATCATCCGCCCGACAGTCACGCCTTCGCCGTAGAAGTCATCAAAGCCCGCGCCGACCACCGCGCCATGAT
>JAPOYU010000142.1 GCA_026706395.1 Chloroflexota bacterium | reverse complement strand
ATCCTTCCGTCACTGAGCATCTAGTATACTCTCTTTACTAGGTGTCCAGTTTTTCAGGACCACTACATGGAGACATAAACTACTCAAACAACCGCACTTTGACACACTACCGAACAAGCCTTACAGACTGCTAGGTGGATGCAATTTACCTAATTTCAACCGAAAAGGGTACACTACCCGACCCAGTTGGGTCGCCCCCGTACGCACTGTTCAGTTAGAATGTCTCTTCATGGCATCATTATCCGCGGTTCAGCCGCGCTGGCGCTTCACACGCAAGACGCGGCGGGCGCTCAACTTCTACGCCTTCATATCGCCTTGGCTGATCGGCTTCATCTTGCTGACGCTGACGCCGGTGGCGGTCGGTGTCTGGCTGTCTTTCACCAACTACGATGGCTTGAACGTCAACAATATCAAGTGGGTGGGCACGGCTTGGTACGAGCGCTTTCCGCGCGATCGACAAGCGGTTGAGTCGCTGAAACTAGTCTTTATCTGGACGGCGCTGAACACGCCGACCTGGCTGGTTCTCTCTTTCGCGCTTGCCTTCATCATGAGCAAGGTGACGCGCTTTCGCGGATTCTTCCGCACGATGTGGTATCTGCCCAGCGTCATTCCGGTGGTGGCAGTCGCCTGGACTTGGCGCACTCTGCTCAACGACAACTACGGACTGATCAATCAGGTGGTCAACACTATCCGCTCGGGCACGGTCATCCACTTCCTCACGGAAGAAGCGCTGATCTCGCTGACGATGATCTCGGTCTGGATGGGCTTGGGCAACGGCATCGTCATATTCCTGGCTGGCTTGCAGGATATCTCGCCGGAACTTGAAGACGCCGCCGCGATTGATGGCGCCGGCCGCTTGAGCAGCTTGCGCTACATCATCATCCCGATGATGACGCCGATCATCTTCTTTCAGCTGGTGCAGTCGATCGTCTTCGCCATGCAGATGTTCGCCTTGCCGCTACTGCTCTCGCCCAGCGGCGGCGCCGGTTTATCGACCGCCCCCCAGAAAGATGTCTTCCTCTATATGATTTACGCCTTCCAGCAGATCTTCCAGCGCCAGCGCTTTGGCTACGGCGTCGCCTTGATCTGGATCCTCTTCGCCATCATCATCGTCATAACGATTGTCCTGTTTTGGTCACGGCGATTCTGGGTCTGGACGGAGAAGAAATAGCGCCATGGCTGCACTGGCTCTCGCTAGGCAAAACGTTCGCGGCATCGGCTGTGGGACGGGCCTGGCGCTGATTACGATTGTGCTCTTCATCCCGATCTTGTGGATGATCATGCTATCGCTTAAAACCGAAGGCGAGTATTCGCAGTCGGCGCTGCAGCTTCTGCCGGCGATACCGCAGTGGGATAACTACTGGGACGCGCTGACTAAGATCGATTTCGCCAAGTTCATGTTGAACTCGCTGGTCCTGTCCCTGCTCTACACCGTGCCGACAGTGATTACGAGTTCGATGGCGGGTTTCGCCTTCGCCAGCCTGGAGGGGCCGGGCAAGCGGCTTTGTTTCGGCATCATCATCGCCATGTTGATGATCCCGGCCATCGTCTTCATCATCCCGCAATTCGTCATTTTCGCTCGTCTGCGTCTGACCGGCACCTACTGGCCCTGGTTCTTGTGGGGCATCTCGGGCAACGCCTTTCACATCTTCCTCTTCCGCCAATTCTTCGCCAGTTTCCCCAAGGAATTGCAGGAGGCGGCGGAAGCGGATGGCGCGAGCATCGCCCGTTTTTTCGTGCAGATCCTGCTGCCGAACGCCAAACCAGCGCTGGCGACCTCCTTCATCTTGTCCTTCGCTTACGTCTGGGGCGACTGGTTCTTGCCGACGATCTACCTAAACGCTGACAACACCAATCTGGCGGCGATGCTGCTCAACGGCTATCGCAATCCGCAGGGCTTCACCATCACCACCGTCACCATGGCGGCGGCGGTGCTCTATGTGCTGCCTTTGGTCATCATGTTCTTCTTGATGCAGCGCTGGATCATGGAAGGCATCGCCACCAGCGGGCTTAAGGGTTGAGCGCAAATCGGCGACGCGAGCCAAGATGATTGATCAACAGCAACTGGCGCAGAACTACAACCCACCCCGGCAGCGAGCCGGCGTACTGACCCAACCGGATGTGCATCGCGCCATGCTGCGCGGCATCGACAAACTCGTCGCTGCTATTCAGCCCACCTTGGGCCCGCGTCCGCGCATCGTCGGGATTGAGCGGGGCACGCGCGATACCTCGCCGGAACTGCTCGATGATGGCGCGGTGATTGCCCGCCGCATTATTGAGTTGCCAAATCAGTACGAGAATATCGGGGCGATGCTCCTGCGCGGCATGCTCTGGCGCTTGCATGAAGCGGTCGGTGATGGCACGGCAACAGCCGCGATAGTCTATCGGACGGTCTTCGCCGAAGGTGTGCGTTTCGCAGCGGCTGGCGGCGATCTCACGCAGTTGCGGCGTCACCTTGAAGCGGGCTTGGCGGCGATCACTACACATCTCGATTCGCAGATCACGCCGCTTGAAGGCGCGGCGAAGCTGGCCGATATTGCCAGAAGCGTCTGCGATGATGCTAACTTGGCTGAAGCGCTGACCGAGATATTGCAGGTCATGGATGCATCAGGTCTGATAGATATACAGGGCGGGCAGGCGCGGAGCCCGCGTTGCGCCTATTTTGAAGGCAACTTCTTCAGTGGCGGGTCGCATGGCGCGGGGAGTGGCGCCATTGAGCTGGAAGAGGCCGCGCTGTTGCTCAGCGATTTCGACTTCAAAGAAGCCGAAGAAGTCGTACCCATTCTGCGGCTGGCGCTGCAGGAAAAGATCGAAAACCTGGTTATCGTCGCGCGCAGCGTAGCCGAGCCGGTCGCGGCGCTGTTAAATCGCAGCGAAACCTCCGCGCGCCTGCGCATCATTGCGGCAAAGACCCCGGGCTCGACATCACAGGCTCAAGCCGACGCCCTGGGTGACCTGGCAGTTCTGACCGGAGGGCGGCCGCTGCTTGAGGTCACGGGGGACAGGACCAACACGCTGGGTCCAGCGCATCTGGGACATGCCCGAAGACTGTGGCTGGACAAGAATTATCTCAGCATACGTGGCGGGCGCGGGGATACCAGGCGATTGCGCGCCCAAATTGCCGAGCTGCAAAAGGCCCTTCAGGCTGCCACCGACACCGATATCCGTAAGGAACTGCGCGACCGAATCGGGCGGCTCAAGGGTGGCTTCGCTATCCTCTACACTGGCGGCAGCGCGCCCAGCGAAATTGAGGCGCGGGTGGCGATGACAGAGCGGGCGCTGCGCGCTATCCGAGCGGCGCGGCGGCGCGGCCTCCTGCCCGGCGGCGGCATGGCGCTACTGTCGTGCCGAGACATGCTCCAGCAGCGCCAAGGCGAGAGCCGGACGCCAGATGAAGGCGCCGCCTACAGTATTCTGCTCAAGGCGGTCGGCGCGCCCTTCGCGGCTTTGGCACAGAATGCCGGCTATGAAGCCGCTTTCTTGCTCGCCCAGCTGGAAAACGGACCATCTGGCGCGATGCCATTTCCCACGGTCCATGGCATCTACGACTCGGCAGCGGCTCAAATCGAGGCATTGCGCTACGCCGTATCCAGCGCCACGCTCGCTTTGACCGTCGATGCTGTCGTTTACGGGAAGGCGCCGGAGATGGCGTTTCGACCGGATGGCAGCTGATGACGTCCGCTGAGTTACAGTCTCCAAGGGTGCATGCCCTAGCCGCGATGCCGGGCGGCCAGATCTTCTGCGCGAAACAGTCGGGCTTGCAGCGCTCGTCCGACAATGGCAGGACCTGGCGCAACATCACTGAACCAGCGCCCACCACCGCGATCTGCGTGATGGACGACGGTTGCATTTTCGTCGCCACCGTCGGCGCTGTACAAATATCCGATGACGCGGGCGCAAGCTGGCATGCGCGAGCGTTGCCATCACAGTCGACAATCGTGTCGGCTCTGCTGGCGACGGAGGGAGCGGTATTGGCGGCCACGCTCGAAGACGGTGTGCTTCGCTCGGACGATGGCGGTCGCAGCTGGCGCGGCTGGAACGTCGGCTTGTTGAACTGGCGAGTGAATGCGCTTTGCCGGGACTCGGAAGGTACCATCTGGGCCGGCGCAGAGAGCGGGCTCTTCCGCAGCGACACAGACGGGCGCAGTTGGCAAGATCAATCTGATTTCGTCAACTCAGCGATACTTTCGCTTGCAGCAGCTGAAGCAGGCCGGCTCTGGCTGGGCACGACAGAAGGCGCGCTGCACAGCCGCCTAAACCAGGAAGCGGGCTGGGCGCTCGCACATCAGTGGCAAAGCCCGATCAACGCTATCTGCACTATCGCGGAGCGGACCGCTGTATTGCACGGTGAGACGGTTTCGGCTAGCGATGGCGAGAGCGTATTCAAGGCTTTGCCATTCGCTGATGTTACTGGCATCGAATGGCTAAATTGGTCGCGCCTCTTGATCGCTACAAATGCCGGGTCGGTGCAAATCGTTGAAGTGCCTTAGGATAAGCGCCGCTATACATACCCGCCCGAAGTTGTAGCCGCAGCAAACATTTAGGAATCCTGATGTTACCTTGCTCTTGTCTATTGCGCGCCGGCGCAACGCGTCAGAAGGCGCAGCAAATGGTATACAATTAAGCTGCCGGATTGCGATGTGCTGGATTAAGGAAATTGATCTTGATTGAGGCCATTACCAAGACCCAATTGCAATTCGATCTCGATGAGGTCATCAAAGAGCGGAACCTGAGAGCAGAACCTGACCGGTTTCCCGACTGAGGTCAGCGGTCGCCGCAGATTCATTCGCGCGCTTGATGCCCGCGGATCAAGGGCGTCGCGCAAGGCAACGGTGACTTCTACATTGTCATCATCATTGAGGCTGACCATTCCGTTCGCGGTGGATGGCAGCTCGGAAGCCATGATCGCGTAGGGCTCGTTGTTGGTATCCCAGCCCCACAGGATATTTGAACATGAATCCGATGAGGAGGAGAATGAGCGGCGAAATCGCGGGCATCACGCACGAATACATAAGGGTCAACGGCATCCGATTGCATTACGTCCACGGCGGCAAGAACAGAGCGCGTCCAATCATGCTGGCGCACGGTCTGTTCGAGACCTGGCGCATGTGGCGCTATGTATTGCCGGCGCTGATGGAAAACCACTATGTGGTCGCGCCGGACATGCGCGGCTATGGCGAAAGCGACAAGCCCCCGCTCGAGGTGATGGACAAGGGCAAGCAGGCGCGCGACTTTTTTGAGCTGGCGCAGCAGTTGGAGCTTGGCAAGTTCCTGCTCTACGGTCACGATCGTGGCGGGCGGGCGGCGCGGCGTTATGGCCTGGATTATCCGGAGACCCTGCTAGGGCTGGCGCTGCTGGACATTCTGCCGACTGAGTACATTTACCAGGAGATGCCCTCCAGCACGGTCGGCCCACACCATTGGGATCAGCTCTTCAAGCTGGCTTCGCCGATTTCCGAGCAGCTCATGGCCTCCAAGGACAATATTGAACTCTACATCCGCCACTTCTACAACCGCTCCGAGGGCTTTCTTGATTTGCTTCAATCAGACGGGACCTGGCAACACTATTATCAGGCCATCACGCAGCCCGGCGCCATGCTAAGCGTCCTTTATGATTACCGCGCCGCTTTCAATGTCGATGTGCCGCGCCTGCGTGGCGAGCTGAACCGCGGCGTTACGATCGATGTGCCAACGCTTATCTTGTGGGGGGAGCAGGGCAATCTGTCACGCTCGCCGGCGATGGATATTTGGGAAATCCGCTGCTCCAACGTTGAAGGGGCGGAGATTCCTTGCGGTCATTATCTGCCGGAAGAAGCGCCAGAGATCGTGTTGGATCACATGCTGCGCTTTGCCGATGAGTGCTTTGCTGACTGAAGCCAAGCAAAGACAGATGGCGACTAAACTGATGACGGAGATTCTGTCCTGGAATCAGCGCATCGGCCAGCTGGCTGCCCGCCAAGTCGCAGCTTCTGCCGAATTTGCAGGCTTGCTTCCAAAGGGATTGAAGCCACCGCCTTGCACACGTTCACTCAGGAAGGATGGCTCGGAAGTCCTTCCGGGACAAATCTCGCTAGGAGCATAATTCAGTTTGTCGACCGTTCTATCGGGCAAATTGTGCAGGAGATGAAGAAGGATAAGCCGCTGAAGCCCTACAATAGAGAGATGCGCCCATAACACGAGGCGCAAATACATCGCTCTACGGCGGTCCTGCGCAGCGGTTTGCAAAGCCTGCGGCTGTCTAATTCGCGAGAATTCACGCCTTTCGCGCTTCAGGTTCGAAGGCGAAGAAGCGATTGGGGTTATCGTAGAACCACTGTTGGGCAATGAATCGCGCCTGCTCTTCGTTTAGCCATCCCTTTTCCACAAGATTCGCAAGGGCGGCCGCGATGACATGCCTGGCAATCTTCAGGTGGGCAACCGCTCGTTCAGGTATATCGGTATGGTCGCCGCCAAAGGCATGGAGTTTGCTATGCGGCACGGTCATGACGGCGCGCTCAAGCAGCCGCTGCGCATAAAGCGGATCTATGATATACAGCCAGGTCAGGTTTAGAGCCACGTTGGGGTAGTTCTTCGCGACAAATAGAAGATCGCCCATATAGGGCCAGTTGCCGTGAAACAGATCGAATCTCACATCGCGATGCAATTCAAGCACGGGCACAAACAGCCGGACGTTGGCTTTGTCGACCCGATTGAATGAGCCCGCCATGTGCCCGGTATGGATTTGGACGGGGAAATCTAACTCGCGCGCGAAACGCATATACTGATGGAAGAGATAGTCATCGAGCGGCTTGGCTTCGGGCCAGCCCAATACGGCGTTCGCGTCGTTCAACAGCCGATTGAATATCCGCTCAGCATCGGCTTTTGCTGTGACATCGTAAGCCAGCGATCGGTTGTAAGCGCACTGATCCTTGAGCGCGAGCGCGCCGCGCGCTTTTGCGAGTCGTAATATCTCATAGACCGCCTGGGTAAACTCATCCAGCGACGTGATGGGTTGCTGCGCCCATTCGGATATCTGCTGTATGCCGCGCCAATCGCGCGCTGTATGTTCATGATGCCGCAGGACGTGAAAGATAGGGAGAGGAACGACGGGGCGCCAGCCCTTCTCAAAGACTTGTTCACCGCGCAGGAAGGCGCCGAAGTCGCCAGGCGGCCAGCCGAGCGCATCGGTTATGACGCAGCGTATGTTCGCGTCCGTCATCATCTGACGATAGTAATCCGGGTCGCGTTCCGGCAATCTTTCACCAATGCGTTGCAGCGCGTCCAATGACATGTCTGGCTCGCCATAACCATCGCGCATGACGAGCTTGACGACGCGCGCATAGGCTGTATGTTGACTCCGCTCCCAATACGTTTGGAAGAGGGGCCATTTGTCGCCGGTGGCAACCGTTTCATCCTTGAGGAATGCCAGTTGCCCCTCCGTCAAGCCAGCAGAGATCAGATCGCCGGCGTAGTAGCCCGCAATCAGCGCCGCGATCGGCTCGGAGAAGCGGACCAGATGGTCGGGTCCAGCCATATGTTCATGACAGTCGATAACAGGAAGACGGTCGATAAACGACAGCAAGCGGTCGAAAGTTGGGCTGCCTCTATGGTTCATAATTCACATCCCCTATATGCCACTCAAAGCGCCGGCGGCAATACCTTTGATGAATTGTCGCTGGAAGATAACATAGACGATAACCACCGGAATGAAGGAAATGGTCGCGCCCGCCATCAGCAAGCCGAAATCGGCGCCGTAACGTCCCATGAACACGCTGAGTCCCTGCGGCAAGGTGCGGGCGGAGGCTTTCTGGATCAGCACAACCGGCAGCAAGAATTGATTCCATACCCAGACAATGTTGAAGATCATCACGGACAACAGGGCTGGGCGGCTTAGTGGCATGACGATGAAGCGCAATATGCCCCAATTGCCGCAGCCATCGATGCGACCGGCATCCAGCACTTCTTTGGGCAATTCGTGAATGAAGCCGCGCAAGAGCAAGATGGCAAAGGGCAGGCCGACCGCTGTCTGCGGCAATATCAGCGACCAAAGATTGTTCACCAGCTTCAGGCTCACCATCTGATAAAAGATAGGAATGACCAGGATGCCAAGCGGAACGGTCAGCCCGATGAGAAAGAATGTGAAGAGCGCATTCTTGCCCCTGAACTTGAACATGGCGAAGGCGTAAGCCGCCAGCAATGACAAGACCACCACGCCAAGAGCAGTCGGGATGACGACCAAAATACTGTTGATGAAGTAGACGCCGAAATTCCCGTCGCGCCAGGCGTCGGCATAATTCGACCAATAGTAGACCTCGGGCAAACCGAGCGGATTCTGAATGATCTGGCGGCGGTCTTTCAGCGATGTGGCGATCACCCAGACGAGTGGGAAAACCACAATCAGCGACAATAATCCCGCGATCGCCGTGTAGGCCATCGATTGCATGGCGGTTTTTCTTCGCCGAGAGCGCTGGCTTGATCTTGACATTCGTTAGGCTCTGCGATCTCTAGTCCGCTTCTTTATATACGCCGCGCAGCGCCAGGAAAAGCACAGAGAAGCCGACGATGACCAAACCCATAGCGATGGCGACCGTCGCGCCGTAGCCCACTTTGCGCAGCGTGAACGCGCTTTCCAACATGTATACCGGCACGACCATGGACGCGTCGCCCGGTCCGCCGCGCGTAAGCACATAGACCAGATCGAAGACCTGGAAAGAACTGATCGCCGTCACGAGGATGATGGTGGTTAGCGCGCCGCGAATCGAGGGCAAGAGAACATGGCGGAATTGCTGCCGCCAGTTGGCGCCATCCACTTTGGCCGCGTCGAAGAATGCTTCGTCGACCGCGTCGATAGCGGCGATGAAGATGATCATCTTGAAACCGTAGTGCACCCAGCTCCAGGCGATGAAGAGCGACGGCAGCACCAGGTCGCTATCGCCCAGCCAGCCTTGCGTCAGCTGCTCCAGCCCGATCGAAGCCAAGAAGACATTGATAGCGCCATACGAGGGATTGTAAATCCATTGCCAGATCAAGGCGACGGTGACCGAGGAAAAGACCTGGGGCATGAAGAAGATGGTTCGGAAGATGATGCTGCCGTACATCGAACTGCGGGACAACAGGATCGCCAGCAGCAAGCCGAAAAGCACCGGCACGATGATCGCCGCGATCATCCAGGAGAAATTGTGCGAAAGCGCCTCCCAGAAGCGCTCGTCAGTGAAGAGTTTCTCGTAATGTCGCAAGCCAACGAACTTGCGCGCGAGGATGCCGTCCCATTTGTACAGGCTGAGTTCAAGAAGTTTAACCAGCGGAAAGATGAAAAAAGCGCTGTAAACCACCAGCGCCGGTACGATGAATAAGAATGGCGAAAGACCAGCTTGCCAGGAGCGAATCGAAGACAACGCGAGTATTCTTCGCTCGCCCATGAATTGATCCATTTCAGGCATCCGTTTGCCGTGTCGCCTGATGACTTCGGCGCTAGAGGATCATGGGCGGATCTTTTAGCTGACCCGCCCATGAACCGGCCTGAGAGCTACTCGTCGGACAGGCAGTCTTCTTCATAGACCTGTTGGTTGGTGGCGATCAACTCTTCGGGAGTGATATCGCCGCCGACAAGTTCCTGCAAAGTCCGCCAGGTGGCAAGATTGAGCGCGCTGCAAGTCACGCCGATGTTGTAGCCGAAACCGGTGTAGCTGTTGGCCTGCGCCACGTCAGCCAGCAGCGGCGTGGACGGCGGTGGCATTTCGTCGAACTGATAGGCGGTGATGTTCCCGGCATTCCAGAATTTGGTCTGCGCGTCTTCGCCCAACATATAGCCCACGAACTCGATGGCCAGATCCATTTGCTCGGTGGCCGAGTTGATCATAAGGTTGTTGTAGGGATTCTTGCCGCCGGCGTGCCAGGGCAGGTCAGGATCGAGCTGCGGGGTCGGGAAGAAGCCCACCTCGAATTCCGGCAGCATGGCGAAGTCGTTCATGACCCAGGTGCCGCCGATGTTCATCGCAACATCGCCATTGATGAAGAGATTGTTGGCGTCGACAAAGCCGGTGGAGAGCATGTTGGGATCGAGGTAGCCAGCCTGCGCCCATTCCAAGGTCTTTTGCGTTGCAGCCAGAAATTCCGGCGTATCGAGGCGATATGCGGGATCGTTGCTTTCAATGCCGGTGATCACCTCGATGGGCATGGCTGTATGCACCAGTTGCAGCCAGACATGCGCCAGGGGCCAGGAGTCGCGCGCGCCGACCGAGATCGGCGTGATGCCTGCGTCGAGCAAAGCTTGCATGATCCCTTCGAAATCCGCCAGCGTCTCCGGCAATTTCAGCCCCTGTTCGGCAAAGATCTCTTTGTTGTAGAAGACGCCGATCGTCACGTTTTCGAAGGGAATGCCATAGATCTGGCCCGGCGTTAACCCGTTGGTCAGTTCGATATCGCTCATTGCATAGCGATCCAGCCAGCCTTCTTCAGCCGCCAATTCCGTCAACTCGACGGCGTGGCCCGCCAGGGCGTAACGACCGAGCGCCTGCAAGCCCCAAGGCACGTAGGCGACATCGGGCCCCTCGCCGCCATCCAGCGCCAGCGGCATCACGCGCAGGAAGTCATCAAAGCCGAAGGATGTGATCTCAACATTGACGCCCGGGCGCTCCGCTGCAAAGTCATCGGCAACTTCCTGGAAGAGTGCGACCGCCGCCGGCGCGTCGCCCTCGAACCAGAAGGTCAAGGTGACCTCATCCTGGGCGCCGAGCGGCGCTGCGCAGAATACAAGAACGATTAGCCAAATTAGGCTGAACACGTATATGCTTCTAGCTTTCACTTTCTTATTCTCCTCATATTTCCAATATGCTTGTGCCAACGATATCTGTGGTTTTTTTCCATCGCGCCTCCCTCACTGCATAGCTTGGATTAGCCGATACATGCAGCGCTGCCTGATATGGTGGACTGGGACCGTCGGGAATCGCCGGCTCAATGTCTCCGCCAAGCGCTGCACACCGATCTCCTCGCTGACCATGTGATTGACGACGATGATAGGAATATCCATGTCGATGGCAAAGCCGCCATCCCGCCAGTAATCGATGCCATCATCGGTGCATATCGCCAGGTCGACCTCGAAGCGCTCGACGCATTCCAAATAGGGCGTTATCGCGCCAGTACCGATGCTTACCCGCCGAAGGATTTTTTCCGCTGACCCGAGCAATTGCGCGCCGGGCTGCCCATATATGGCGGTGCGGCGAGCGACATCTTGCGCAAGTTCTCCCGCCGTGAGGCCTCCCGCGTCGTAGACCCGAATATAGGTGCTGCCGTCAACGGGCCGGCCCAAATCTAATAGTTCGCCCCACGAATCCGGGATTCCGATATCGGGCAGCTGATCCCAGAGATCATGGCAGCGGATGATGACCAGGTCCTTATCCTCGATGAACCGTCGCTTCTCTTGAACGCCGGTAAAGCGAAAGATCGCTGGATCATTATCCCAGTGGTTGTAATAGGTCGGTTCGTGCGTGATGAAGACATTGCAGTCCAGCTCCAAGGCTTGCCGCAGCGCCCATGTATAGCTCATCCAGCCAACTGCGATGCCGCGCGCTTCGGTAGTCGGATCGCCCGCTTTGAAGGTATCCACCGTGTCAAGCGGATATTGCCATTCGCCGGCTAAAGACCGCAGATAGTCCTGAACATCCTGCGCTTTCATATCTTCCACCTAGTGAGGTATTCCAAATTGATGCATGCGACGATGGAGCGCTTCAGCCGCTTGATGAAACGGTTCTTCAAGGTAAGCGATATGATCGGATAGACCGTGGTGATAGGTCGTCTTCTCCGCCGGGTGTTGCGGGCTGCGCTGCCTGATATAGGACAGTCCTCCCTCAATCAGCGTGAGCATGTATTGGGCGGAGGCGCTGTCGAAAACCGCATATTGATCCTGGCAGGTGATATAAATTGGCGAAGTATGCGCCATGATGCTCCGTTTGCGATGGTCGTAATGTGGGCGCGCGGTATAGCCAGGACCGGCGCAGCGAGCCGCCAACCAGGTGTCTTGCTCGATCTTGAGCTGTGTGTGGAGCCGCAGCTCGCGGGCGCCTTTCTCGTCAGCTGTTTCAGCGACAATGTGACCGGCGCCGACAATCTGCAGACAGTGAATCGGGAAGATTGAACGCGCGATCGCCTCGATCTCAACTGTTCCGCCGCCGCGCGCCTGGATCTCGCTGCCGACAGGTTGGCCTTCCACAGTGAACCAAAGCAGCGCGCCGCCGCTTAGAAAGGTCTGCCCCCGAACCAGTGCCCGGCGCCAGCTGTCATAGGTGAAACCTTCATCTTTTGGAATCTGAACGTAAGTCCGGTACAGACCAACCGGCGTCTCGTTTGACATCTTGTCGGTGCCGCCCACCAGCGGCAATCGATAACCACCGTTCAGATAGCGATAATACTCCAGGTGTTCAAAACTCAGAAAGTCCAGCATTTCCACCGCGTCCGCGCGTCCCGTCGCGACTAGTACAGCCGATTCGGCATTTGGCGTCGGCAGGTGCGGCAGAATGACTGTTGCGCCTTGCTCGCGGGCGGCGTCCGCCCAGTGACTCATGGCGATATCCAAGCCGCCGCCAAGCTCCGCTTCGCCCGGTCCGCCAGAAGCCCAGGGCATCACCGGGGTCTTCAAACCCAGCAGACTCAGATGCCCAAGCATATGCTGTCGATTCTCTTGCGAAACGTAAACGATGGTTTCTTTGTCTTGGGACAGGTAAGGTCTGCCGGTGAACTCTTCCGTATTCGTGAATAGATGTCCCCATTGGCTTTGCAGCAGGTTGACGACATTCAGATCTTCCGCCTGCGCCTCGGTCATAGAGCCTTGCGCCGACAAGAAATGAACGTGGGTATCGCCACTGAAAAAGCCTTGGTCTTTCATATTGATCCAGCGCTTGAGCTCCAGCTTCAGCTCTTGCTGTCCCGGTTCGATATCGACCCAGGTCCTCAGCGGTTCATATTCATAGCCGCGCGCCACATCGACGAGCGCGCGTCCGCGCGGCAGCCATCCCTGACAAGTCCCATCGATATAGGCATACGCGATCTGCCCAAGCGTTACATCGCCGCCGATATCCACATTCCAGGTCGGCTGGTTGGAATATACGGGCGCGTGATGACCGTGTGGCGCGTAGGGAATTCCTTCGGGGCAGTGAAAGGCGACGCGGCAGGGGATCGTCTCGCCTGTGTCGGCATCGACTACCGTTACGCTCACCCAGTTTTTGCCGCTGTCGACGACTTCTAGTCGAACCGATTCGCTTTCGACCGCGCGCGCCGCTTCCAGGTCGGACCAGCGTGTTTGACCAAGGACCCTATCGCCGTGTTTTACAGTGACGGTTGCCGACGGAGTGGCGGCAATCTGCGTGTAAGCCGGGCTGTTGGTTTCGTTGGCGGGCGCGCCAAATCCTCTCATGTCGGGCGAAATTTGCTCCAAGGGCATCTTTGGCAGGGGATAGGCATAGGTGGCGTAGCCGCGATCGACATCGACATCGAGCTGGAAGGGAAGATTGGCGATTGTTTCGTCGAGAAGGGCAATCTTGACCGGCACGCGAGTGCTGCGAACCAGCGGATTCTCATCAAGATGCCCCAAAGTGATGCCGGCCAGCACAAACTTGGGACCCGCAGGAACGACTTCTATCGACGCAATTTCTTGTTGAGGATGTGGATTGCGCCAGGGCCACAGATAGTAACCGAGGGGTACGCCTTTGGTCACTTCCGCCTGCCGGAATCCGGCGTAATCCCAAGCGCCATGATAACGGTCTTCGAGAAAGTCCTTCCGATCGGGAACGCTCAGAAAGGGAAACTGTCCCCAGGGTAGCGGGATATTGCCGATCTCAAATCGCTCTCTGATCGGCGCGTCTATGCGTCTCCCGTTGGCAAAGTGGAAGATGTACCTTGCAATTACATCACCCAGCGTCCCGCCGCGCCACAGCTTGCTTTCCAGCAAGGCATGGGCGAAGATAACGTAGCGAGCGCCGCGCCCAACGGGGATGGTGACAGGCTTGGAATACAGATGGTCGCCTTGCCCGAAACCCAGGAAGCATTTCAGTCCAGTCGTCTGCTCATCCCCGATGAGGAAGGGCAGGCCGTGAAAGATCTGCGCGCCGGTCGGTGGCGCATCGGGCAGCGGCTGCAAGTAGGTCCCGTCAAATTCCAGATTGCTGGGACGGCAGAGCTCGATTCCAGCGTTACATTGGGCGGAAAGAACGAGGGGTTCGTATTCCATAGATTGATCCAAATGGTTCATTTGGTTCGAGTTGAGAGAGCCGCGCTCAGGTCTGTGATCGGTTTCAATTCGTAGCGTTTTCTCCCGTTGATTGTACCTCATAGGTATCCGAAATTCTGGCAATGTAAAGCGCGCGCCGCCTTGCGCCGGTCAATAACTGGGGTGGCGCAGCCTCGGATCGATTACGTGATAGAGGATGTCCACCAGCATATTCATCAGCACATAGGCCAAGGCGACGAAGATAACGCCTCCCTGGACCACGGAATAGTCGCGTTCAAGAATGCCGTCGAGCAGCCAGGCGCCCATGCCCGGATACGAGAAAACGCGCTCTGTAATGACTGCGCCGCCCAATATGGCGCCGAATTGCAAGCCCTGCAACGTGATGATCGGCAGCATGGCGTTGCGCATGGCGTGTTTCCAGATGACGCTGCGCTCGTACAAGCCTTTGGCGCGCGCCGTGCGGACGTAGTCTGAGCGCATGACTTCCAACAGGGCCGAGCGCGTCAGACGAGCGGCGAAACCAGCTGATGTTAAGCCGATTGTCACGCCGGGCAAGATAAGATGGCGCAAGAAGCTGCCGAAGGCTTCCCAGTTGCCGGTCGCAATTAGATCGTAGAACATGAAATTGGTGATGACATCGTAATCGACGCCGACGCCGATTCGCCCGTTTGTCGGCGTCCAGCGCAAATTGACGGAAAAAAGAATGATCAACATGATGCCGACCCAGAAGAGCGGCAGCGACAGACCCAGTATCGAGGCTGTTCGGACGCTGTAATCGATGGCGCGATTGCGGATCGTCACCGAGGCGACGCCGGACAAGACGCCGATGCCCGTGCTGATGATTAGCGCGACGACTGCCAGTTCTATCGTCGGCGGCATGCGTTCGAAGATCATGCGCCTAATCGGCACGCCGCTGCTCATCGCCAAACCGAGGTCGCCCCGAACCAGTTTCGACAGAAAGCTGGCGTACTGCTCGATTATGGGTCGGTCCAGTCCCCAAACCGCTTCTACCTGCGCCAACTGGCTTTTGTCCATCACCTGATTCTGCACCGTCTGTATCGGATTGCCCGGTACGATGCGCAGGGCGAGGAAGGTGAAGCTGCTAACTGCCCAAAGGACCAGAGGCAGCCAGATCAGCCGTTTGAGCAGGAATCCGATCATTTCGGCATTCCTCAGATTCCCTGGCGGCGAAGCTTGGGATCGAGGTGATCGCGCAGACCGTCGCCCATGTAGTTGACGCTGAGCACGGTGATGGTTATGACCAGTCCGGGAAAGAGTGGCACATGAGGAGCATCAAAGATAAGCCGCTGGCCGTCGGCAACCATCATGCCCCAGTCAGGCGTGCCGGGTTCGACGCCCAGCCCGATGAAGTTCAGGGCGGAAGCGGTACCGATGGCCACCGCCAGCATAGCCGATGCCTGCACGATGATGGGCGGCATCATATTGGGGAGTATATGATGCCGGATGATATGCAGGTCTGACGCGCCCAGCGAACGCGCCGCCAACACATATTCTTCATAGACCAGGGTGATCACGATCGAGCGTACGAGTCGCGCGAATACCGGCACCATTGCGAAGCCGATGGCGACTGTCACATTCAGCAAGCCCACACCCAGGGTGGCCACGATGAGAATCGCCAGCAGGATAGAGGGAAAGCTCAGCATCACATCCATCAAGCGCATGAGGGCGGTATCGAGCCAGCCGCCGATATAACCGCCGGCGACGCCAATTGTCGCGCCGACTGCCAAGGCGGACAGAACGGCGGTGAAGCTGGCGCTTAGAATCGGTCGCCCGCCGTGTATCACGCGCGAAAAGACGTCGCGTCCCAGCTGATCGGTGCCGAATGCGTATTCGGCTGAAGGCGTCGCGAAGCGATTCTTGATGTTGCGCGCCATCGGATCATAAGGCGCCACGGCTGACGCGAGGATTGTAATGAGCAGGATGAAGGCGAAGATTGCGCTGCCCACGAGGGCGATGTCGTAGCGACGCCAAAAGGCGCCGATACGCGCTGATGTCGTTTTCGCTGCCGGCATGATCAACCAAACCTACATGCGTGGCGCCATCTTGGACCTGCTGTTAGTTTAGTGTTATGCCGCTGCAAAAGGCAAATATGGCTTCATCCTGCCCGGACAAAGCCATATTCACCGATTCTGTTGCGCTTTTACTGCGACAGCCAGACCTCGCGCAGATTGATGCGCCCGCCAGCGGTGCCGAAGGTCTCCACATTCTGCACGCGCGCATTCACAAAGATCGGCGGCGTCAGATAACCGATGTAGATGTAGGGCAGGTGTTCGAGCATCAAGGCTTGGAACTCCTGGTAGATCGCCTCGCGCTCCATTGAATCCACGGTTGAGATGCCCGCCGTGATCAGCGCGTCAATCTCGTCGACCGCATCCAAGGCTTGATGTTGGGTTTGGCTGCCCTCGGCGCCAGCCCGCGCCATCAGGATCGCCTTGTCGTGTGGATCGGGCACAAAGGTGGAGCGCTGATTCAGGCTGAGTTGCGTCTGTCCGTCGCCAACCTTGCCCCAGAAAGAACCGGCGTCCAAGCGATCCAGC
>JAPOYU010000094.1:1566-16866 GCA_026706395.1 Chloroflexota bacterium | reverse complement strand
GGGCGAGGATTATGTGGCGACGATGCGGCGCGGCTGCCTGGCCGAGCGCTGGGTGGACTACGCGATCAATGCGGGCAAGTCCGAGGGCGCTTTCTCCTACGGCACTTACGACAGCTACCCTTTCATCATGATGAGCTTCGATGGCAACTTGAGTTCGATGAGTACACTGGCGCATGAGCTGGGCCATTCGATGCACAGCCACTACACTCGCGCGCATCAACCCTTCGTCTACAGCCACTATTCCATGTTCGCCGCCGAGGTCGCTTCGAACTTCAATCAGGCGATGGTGCGGGCGCATCTCTTCGCGCGGGAAGATGACCGCGATTTTCAGTTGGCGCTGATACAAGAGGCGATGGACAACATCCACCGCTACTTCTTCATCATGCCGACGCTGGCGCGCTTCGAATTCGAGGTGCATAGTCGCATGGAGAAAGACGAGCCGCTGACGCCGGAGATGCTCAATCAGATCATGTCCGATTTCTACGCCGAGGGCTATGGCGAGACGATGACCGATGACCCGCGGCGGACGGGCATCACCTGGGCGCAGTTCGGACATTTGTACGAAGCTTATTACACCTTTCAATACGCGACCGGCATTTCGGCGGCGCATGCGCTGGCGAATGCGATCCTCGCTGACGATGGCGCGGAGGCGGTCGAGCGTTATCTGGCTTTCTTGCGCGCCGGCGGCAGCCGCTACCCGATTCCGGCGCTGATGGCGGCCGGCGTGGATATGTCGACGCCGCTGGCGGTGGAGGAGACGTTCAAGGTGCTGGAGGGCTTGGTGGATCGGCTGGAGGGGTTGATTGAATGATGGAAAGAGGCCGACATGTTTGGGATATGACGGTAATCTGGCAACGGGTCGGCAACCGGCTGACCTCTACGAGTGTCTTTAGGTTGGAGAACTGTAGAGGCGAGCCGGTGGGTCGCCCCTACAAGGCTTGATTGGTATTAGGTGCTTGAAACGCTTTTTTACCCCATCCCCGGCCCCTTCCCCGATAAATCAGGGAAGGGGAGCTAAGTTTTGCGGATTTTCTTGCAATCAGTTCGATGTGCACGGATTGATCGTCTTTTTTTGGTAAGGTTTCGATATTCTTTCAGTTAACTATCCATGAAATTTGAATACCGATCATCCCTTACAACATCCGATTAATTCAGTTTCTATTCGACATTAGGACTTGCATCCGAAATCGCTATTGTGTCAAATGACTGAATTCAATCTGGGAGTAACAAAAAATGCCCAAAATCACGTTTATCGGCGCCGGCAGCTTCGGCTTCACGCGCAAGCTGGTTAAGGACATCTTGACCTTCCCTTTGCTCGAAGGCGCTGAGATCGCGCTGATGGACATCGACGCCGAGCGCCTCGACTTCGCCAAACGCGCCGTGAGCCGCATCGTCGAGGCCGGCAACTACCCGGCCACCGTCAGCGCGACGATGGACCGCGTCGAAGCGTTGCGCGGCGCTGATTACGTTGTCGTGACTATCCTGGTCGGTTCGACCGATGTCTGGCGGCACGATATCGAGATCCCGATGAAATACGGCGTCGACATGAACGTCGGCGATACGCGCGGCGTCTCCGGCATCTTTCGCTCGCTGCGCACGATTCCGGCCCTGGTCGATATCGCGCGGGATATGGAGCGCTATTGCCCCAAGGCGCTGATGCTGAATTACACCAACCCGATGGCGATGCTCTGCCGCGCGATGGATATCGAAACGGACATCAATGTCACCGGCTTGTGCCACAGCGTGCAAGGCACATCGAAGATGCTGGCGAACTGGATCGGCGCGCCCTATGACGAGATCCACTACACCTGCGCCGGCATCAACCACACCGCCTGGTTCATCGAATACACCTGGAAGGGCGAGGATGCCTACCCACTGATTCACCGCGCCATCAGCGACAACGCGGATATCTACAACGCCGAGCAGGTGCGCAACGAGATGTACCTGGCGCTGGATTATTATGTGACCGAATCGAGCGGGCATAACTCGGAGTACAACTGGTGGTTCCGCAAGCGCTCCGACCTGATCGAGAAGTACGCCACACACGGCACCAACTGGAACCCGGGCGAGCACGCCTACATCCTCAAGGAATATCGCCGGCGCGAGCACGACTGGCGTGATGACATCCACGCCTGGTTCGAGCAGGAGGAGATCGACCTGGAACGGGGCCACGAATACGCCGCCTACATCATCAACGCCATGGAAGGCGGGACGCCCTTCAAGTTCAACGGCAATGTGCCGAACGAAGGGCTGGTCGATAATCTGCCGCGCAGCGCCTGCGTAGAGGTGCCGGTTTGGGCTTCGCGCGATGGTTTGGAAGCGGCCGCGGTCGGAGCGCTGCCGCAATCGGTGGCGCCGCTGACCAACCTCTACTCGCAGATCGAGGAGATGGCGGTGGAGGGCATCCTCACGGGCGACAAGCGGCTGATCTACCAGGCGGTGGCTTACTCGCCGCTTTCGGCAGCGGTATGCTCTCTGCGGGAGATACAGTCGATGGTGGATGAGCTGTTCGCGGTGAATGAGGCTTACTTGCAGCCGGCATAGGTATGATTGCTGACCAATCTTGACGTCGTATTTGGCACGGACACAGACCCGGTGGCGACAAGCCACAGCATTGACGCGTTTGATTTGGCGAGCGCTTCTTTACGGCATCGCGTCAGCCACATTTGCCGGCTTCGTTATTGGAATTGCCTTTTCAATGGAAACAGGTGTAGCGTCTCGGGACAGTTCGGTAGCCTGGCTCAATCATTATGTGTCAATTGGCCTGACCTTTGGCCTCGTCGCGGCGCCCGTCTTTGCCCTTGTCATGACCCTACTCGCCAGGTGGCTCTACCACGAAAACGAAGATGCTTTCCGTTTTAAGTTGGCGATGGGGGTTGTCACTTTGATCGGAGTTGGCGTTTCCGCGCCGTATTTGGCTGTCGTAATTGCGCTGCGGGAACTGTTTAGCGGCGGCATAACGCTTTTTTCGAGCGCCATACTCCTAATGTGGGGCTTTGGCGTTTACCTGAGCCAGATCATTGCGCGACAGTACATCGCTGAATTTTCGCCGAGGAAGCGGAAGGGTAAGCCAGCGTGAGACAGCGGTCTGCTCGCTGCGGGAGATTCAGTCGATGGTGGATGAGTTGTTCGCGGTGAATGAAGCCTATCTACAGCCAGCGCTTGCTTGAGCGAACGCGAGATTGATGTTCGCCGCGCTCAAGCCAAAATTGCTAAAAGCTTGATGAGAGGTTTATAGACACGTATTATCCACCTGAGAATCAACACCGTCGAGGTTGGTCAAGAGGAATAAGGTGAGCCCGCGTTGATTTCAAGAGTCGGTCCTCGTCTTCGTATGTGTCTGCGAGTGGTTGCCTTTGCCGGGCTACTGGGCTTTGTGTCAGGCGTTGCGGAATCGATTATTGACGGCCATAACCTATTGCGTAGTGTGGGAATAGGCGTAAAAGGCATGGGCGCCGCTCAAAGTTATGCTTTTCTCAATATGTTGTTTTTCGGCATCATTTACAGTGTTGTCGCAGTCAGCGTCAGCTTGTTCTTCGACTATGAGCCAAATCCGAGACGATTCAAGCGCGTCATGGCGCTGGCTATGCTTCCCCTTCCGCTTCTTCTATTGACTCACGGAGTTGCGGAGGCGCTACGCTATCCGTCGTTCTCTGACGCATCAGACTTACTTCATTTGACCGCGCACGTATTGGGTTTCCTGTGGCTCAGTCAATACATATCTCGCAATTACCTCCGCGAAATTACCGACGGCAATCAAGGGAATAAACCGGTCTGAGACAGTGTCGCGCTTGCCCCGGGAGATTCAGCAAGCATTTGCTGAGTCATTCGCGGTCGCCCCCGTGTAATTAGAGCGAGCGTTGCGTACAAGCGTGGGGGCGGGCTATATGATTGAAGAGATGCGCCAAACCAAATCCGACCAGACTCAGCCGTGGATCAACGTGTGCATGCGAATGGTTATGTGCGGCACGGCGGTTAGCACCCTAGGCGGTTTTGCGTTTGGCATGGCGTTTCTGTTTGGGCTGCCTGCCGCGTCGAGCATGACACTCGAAATCGTATTGAGCGGGATTTTCACAGGATTTGTCTTTGGCGGAGGCTTCGGTCTCATTTACGGAATCCTGGCATCGCCGATCATTGGCCTCGCCATGACAGTGACCGCTGCTCTTTTCTTCCGATGCGGGCGCCGACCGCGACTGCTCAAATTAACGTTCGGCACCTTGACCGCAGTCCCGATCTATCTGGTGTCGCCCTTTCACATTGTGCGAAACGCTTTCGCGCAGATTCTGGAAGGAAGCTCATACAATTTGCTGGCCGATTGGTCCGTAATGGCAATATACGTCCTCGCCATCTATTTGAGTCAAATCGTCGCGCGGAAGTATCTGCGCGAGATTTCGCCGAGGAAGCGGAAGGATAAGCCAGCGTGAGATGGCGTATCCAGTCGGTGGGGGATGAGTTCTTTGCGGTGAACGAAGCGTATCCGCAGCCGGCGTTTGCTTGAGTTCTTGATAAGAGGCGCATAGAGCGATAGCATTTACTTGCGCATCAACATCGTTGCGCTCTCTTCATCAGAGCTAAAGGTAGTGTGCCTTGATCTCAAGCATTAGTCCTCGTCTCCGCATGTACCTGCGGGTAGTTGCCTTTGGCGGGTTATTGGGTTTCGCAGGAGGTGTTGCCGAAGCGATTGTCAAAGAGTCCAGCCTTGCCAAGAGCGTAGGAATCGCTAAAGCTGCTTTCGGCATTGCTCAGAGCTACGCATTGCAGATCATGTTCTTTTTCGGCATTACTTACGGCATTATTGCGATAATAGTAACGCTGATGTTTGATTACGAGCCAAATCCGCGACGCTTCAAGCGAGTCATGGCCCTTGCAATGCTTCCGCTTGGTCTGATCTTGACCATCTCGGGTATACAGAGCGCGCTGCACTATCCGTCACTCTATGACGCGTCAAACGTAGTTCAGTGGATCGCGCACGTGGTAGGCGTCCTTTGGCTCAGCCAATAAATAGCTCGCAACTACCTCCGCGAAATTGCAGACGGCAATCAAGAGAAGAAGCAAGCATGAGACAGCGCCGCGCCGCTGCGGGGGATTGAGTCGATGGTGGATGAGCTGTTCGCGGTGAATGAGGCTTACTTGCAGCCGGCGTTTGCCTGAGCGCTGGGCATGCGGGTACAATCGGGGCGAAGAGAAAGGCGAATCAGCATGTGGCGATTAGTTCCATTGGGCAAGATGACTTTGCGCATGTTTTTCTTCAGCGCGGCGATATTCACCATCTCGCACGGACTGATATATTACTTGTTCCTGGATGCTGGACAAAACCTGAGCGACTTTTTTGCCTTGGCGCTGCACATGGCGAGGTGGAGCGTGATACCGGCGCTTGTACTGGCGCTGCCTCTGCCAGTCGTCACCGTGATTTTCTTCCGCGAGATTCGCCGCCCCGCTTTTTACCGCTACACCATGCTGACGGTCGCGCTCGTCGCGAGTATTGCCGTTTGGAGTCAAGACTATGTCACGCTAGGGCAATTGCTCAGGTACGGCGATAGTTTCGCCGGCTATGCCGCCGCCATTATCGCTGCCAACGCGTTGGCAATCTTCGTGAGCTATCTCATCGCCGGCAGGTACTTGCGTGAAGCAGCGGAGCAAGCGCGAGAGCGGAGCAAAGTCAGTTAGGCGCAGGCACTGTGATTGCCACATCGTTAACCCATCAGCCGGTTTGATCTCTAATTGAGCATGAACTTGAAAGGCAATGGCAAAGGAATGTGATTTATGCGGCGAGCGATTTCCCTGGCAAAGATGGTCCTGTTGATGATCATTGTATGTACGATTTTGAGCGTGCTGCTGAGTTTGCTGATGGTACTTGTGATCGAGTCTGAGAAAACTGAGCCGACTCCGACTATATTCATTGAGCAATTCCTTGAGAGAGAGATCAGCCATGGCGTCCTGACCGGCGTTTTGACGGGCTTGGCGATGGCGCTGTACGCCGGCGTCGACCGTTGGACGATTCGCAAGTTGACGCACTTCCGGCTTGCCCTCTTCATAGTCGCGGCGATTGTTTCATTTCTGTATGTGGGAGGGAGTTTCCATATTACACACTTGGCGCCAGATGGTAGCTCGCTGTTTGAACTGATTGTGATGACGGTAAAATATCCGGTATTGATTACGCAGCCGTATACAATCCTGGTGCTATTCGGCACCATTGCCAAATATGCGACAATCGGCTTGATGGTTCTGTACTTAGCCGGCAGATACTGGCGCGAAGCCGCGGAACATTCCTTGAAGTCGACCGGACAGCAAGCCGAAGAATCTTTAAACTGACAAGAGAATCCACTCAGCCGCTCTCCGCCGCACGCAGACGGTCGCGAGCCTCGCGCGCTGGGCTGAAGTTGGGATTGAAAGTCAGCGCGGCGATGTAGTTTTGCAGGGCTTTCTGCGTTTCGCCTCGTCCTTCGCGGGCCATGCCCAGGTAGTAGTAGGTCTCCTCGACGTATTGGCCGCCGCCGTCGTTCTGGTTTTGCCGCGCGATGCGGATCATGTCGTCGTAGCGTTCAGTGTGGTAGTAGGCTTCGAAGGGGCCGAACTGGTACCAGAACATGCGCCAGGGCAAGCCGAGCGAGATCGCCTTGTCGTAGGCTTGGGCCGCGGCGTCGTACATGCCCAGGCTGACGAAACTGCTGCCCATATTGAACCAGGCGTGGGCGTCTTCCTGGTCGGCGATCGCTTCGGCCCGCGCCATCTCCAATGTCTTGATGTGATTCTGCCATTCATCGGCGTCATCGCCCAAGAGCGCCATCAATTCCTCTTCGCGATCGACGGTGTAGAGCACGATGAATTTGTAATTGAAATGCTGCCAGTAATGCTCGATGTCGGCGTAGCTGTAGCGGGTATTGGGTCCTTTGAAGCTGTCCATGGTGTTGATTTCATTCAGGGACTCGTCCCAGCCTTTCAAGAGCAGGTAGTGCCCCATCCAGTCGTAGCCGGAGGGCTCGTAGCCAAATTCGATGACGACCGGGAAGCCGTTGAGCATCAGGGTCTGGACTTGCTCCAGCGTGCCGCCGGAGCGGACGATGGCGTAGACGGGGATCTCCGGGATCCGCGTATTGACGAATTCCGCCATCTGCCAAGGGCTGACGTTCTTGTCTTCGTAATCCGGCTTCAGCCACTTGGCGGCGCGATGCTGGTCATCTTCGTAGCCGAAGTACTTCAGCGCGTTGGTCAGCGTGGCCGGGGCGCAATTGTTCCAGCCTTGATACTCCGACCCGAGCGCGTCCATGCGGAAGATGCCGGGCAGCTCGAAGCTGGTTTCATTGGTTTGCGCCCTCAGCGGAATGCCGAGCATGAGGATACATATCAGTGTTAAGGGTGATTTCATTCGGGGCGCTCCGCCAGCAAAACCTGAATCAGCCTCATTATACACGGATTGAGCGGGCTGAATCAGACGGTTTGCGTACGATGTGAGGTAAGACGGGCGACAGGATATGTCACGCCCACAACGTCACACAAGCATTGGGACTTATGCTAGAGCCAGCCCTCCTCGGTTTCGACGCTCAGCTGCCCGGGGCAGGGCGCGAAGGTCGCCGGCTCGATGATTGGCTCGTCTTCGCCAGCTTCGATCATGCGCCGGATGAGCCGCGAACGCAAGACGTCGGCGACGTCACGGTGCGACTCGCAGCCGATGCGATTGTGCAGCTCGTCCGGGTCGGCCAGCAGATCGTAGAGCTCAGTTTCGATATAGCTGTCGCTGGCTGCGTCGTTCCAGCCGTCTTTACGGGGCGCGGTCACAGCGTATTTCCAGCGTCGGCTTCGGATCGCCCGGCCTAAATGAGACTCGCTGAGCTGGATGAAAGCCTCGGCGGGCCAATCCTCCGCTTCGCCGCGCAGCAAAGGCAGGATTGAGCGGCCTTGCATCTGCTCCGGCACGGAAATGCCAGCGGCGTCCAACAGGGTCGGCGGCAGATCGAGCAGGCTGACCATCTGCCCCAGGCGGCCGCCGCCGCTGAAGGGTCCGCCATGAAACATGGTCGGCACGCGGACTGAGGCGTCATGACAACTGCGTTTGTATTCGGCGTTGCGCGTTTTGAAGTGGCAGCCGTGATCGGAGGTGAAGAGGATGATCGTATCTTCCAGCATATCCAGGCTGATCAGCGCGTCAACCAGCCGTCCGAGCGCCTCGTCCAGCCGCTTGATCATGCCCAGGTAACCGGCGAGATGCTGATGCGCCGAACCACCGAGGGCCGCCAGGTCCGGCGGCAGCCAGCGCCCGCGATAGCGTGACGCGTAACCGGGCGGCGCCGGAAAATCATCGCGGTGGTTTTGGTGGTGCGGCTCAATGAAGGAGCTGAACAGGAAGAAGGGGCGCTCCTGATGTTCGTTAATGTAGCGAATCATGGCGTCGGTTTGGGCATCGACGCGATAACCGGGCAGTTTGTGCGCTGCGCCATCGCCGTCATACATTACCATGTCATAAGCATCAGACGTGAATTCCAGAACATTGGACGCCAGCCAATAATCGTAGCCGCCGCGCTGCGCCTTTGACACGAAACCCGCGCCTTCATCCGACAGATGCCACTTGCCGATATAAGCGGTGTCGTAGTCGGCTTCCTGGAAATAATGCGCCAGCGTTCGGCTGTCGCTGGGCAACGGGATGCCATTGCGGTAACAGCCGGTTTCAGTAGCGTAGAGCCCAGTCTGCAAGCAAGCGCGCGCGGGTCCACAGACAGGCTGGCAGGTTATCGAATAGTGGACATCAGTTCCTGCGCGGGCGAGGCGGTCGAAGTTGGGGGTCAGGTCGAGCGGGTTGCCGTGGACGCCGGTCGTGTCCCAGCGCTGCTGGTCGGTGAAGAAGACGATGATGTTTGGGGATTTCGCCATATCTGCGCTCCTTGTTTACTGCTCGCGGCAATTGTGACCGATTGCGAATGAATTCACAAGCTGGCTGGTTGAAGCGACCATACTGCGGAAGATACAAGTATCGCGTCCGTCAACTTGATTCCCGCGGAAAATGTTTTTTTGGCAATCTGGCCATCTGGCGGAAAGCGGGAATATGTTGTTAAGGCGCGAGTACGATCAGCGTAGCGCAAATAGATGACTGAAAGGCGACTAAATGTTCACGTATATCGGATCAAGTCGAAAGTCGCAGCCATATGGCAATGTGGCCACATTCGGTATACTCCTGCCTGGTGACAGATTCAGGAAGCGAAACAGCATGCAAAGAACACGCGACTTCTTGCGAAGCAGGGGCTACCTGCCCGGCGAGCTATACGATCTGCCGAGTTCGGCGAAGCGCTTTCCCGATGGTGCGCAGTACCGCATCGAAATCCCCAGCACGGAGGGACCGCGGGCGCTGGCGGCGGTGCTGGAAGAGGCGGAACGACTGGGCGTCACCATCCACCGCGTCTCGCAGGGCAGCGGCATCTGGATGCTCACGGACGCGGAGATCCGCGAGATGTGTCGGCTGGGCGCTGAGGCCGGCATCGAGGTCAGCCTGTTCGTGGGACCGCGGGCCGCCTGGGGCACAAGCGCGCAAGTTCGGTCGAGCGCGGGAAAGAACCTGGGAGCGCGCCTGCGGGGTCTGGACGAAGTGGTCTATGCCACCGAAGATGTCATCCGCGGCTGCGAGCTGGGTTTGCGCTCGGTTCTGGTGGCCGATGAGGGACAGCTCTGGCTGGTCAACGAGATGAAGCAGGCCGGCGAATTGCCCGCCGATTTGGTCGTCAAGATCTCGGTGCAGATGGGCGCGGCCAATCCGATCTCGGTCAAGCTGCTGGAAGACATGGGCGCGGGCACCTACAACGTGCCGACCGATTTGACGCTTCCGCAGATGGCGGCGATACGCGCGGCGGTTGATTTGCCGCTGGATGTCTATGTGGAAGCGCCGGATGATTTCGGCGGTTTCGTGCGGCATTACGAGACGCCGGAAATGATTCGCGCCGCGGCGCCAATGTACGTCAAGCTGGGTCTCCGCAATGCGGCGATTATCTATCCGAGCGGGATGCACATTGAAGATATGGCGGTCAAGCAGTCGCGGGAGCGGGTGCATCGGACGGCGCTGGTGATGGATATCATCAAGCGCTATGCGGGGGATGCGGTGATGGGTGATGTGGGCGCGGCGGATTTGGGAATTCCGGTTGGGTGAGCCCCCACCCCAAACCCCTCTCCATCTCTATGGCGAGCATCCCATGAAGAGGGGGGGCTGTATTAGCGCGAGATTTAGGAGAGTTCTCCCCTTCCCTCCTTGTGGGGGTAAGGGGTGGGGGAATGGGGGCAACCAAAATGAAAATCAGCAATGTCAGCACGATGGTGATGGGCACGCCCTGGCGCAATCTGCTCTTCGTGAAGGTGGAGACGGACGAGGGTTTGGTCGGCTGGGCGGAGGCGCGGCCGGTCGGCGGGGTCGGACCAGTGATCGGCTACCTGAAGGAGAGCGTGCCCGATTTCGTTTTGGGGCGAGATCCGTTCAATACGGAGTCCATGTGTTATCGCATGTTGCGCGAGACTTATGGGCGGGCCGGCGAGATCGCTATGACTGGCATCGCCCTGCTGGAGATCGCCTGCTGGGACATCATCGGCAAGGCGCTGGGGCAACCGATTTATCGGCTGCTGGGCGGCGCGATGCGCGAGGAGATCAAAGCCTACGCCAACGGCTGGTACCGCGTCGAGCGGAGCCCCGAGGCTTGGCATGCAGCGGCGAAGGAGGTCATCGACAAGGGTTATCGCGCGCTGAAATTCGACCCATTCGGCAGCGGCTTCTATGAATTCAGTCGCGAGGAAAAGCTGCTATCGATTGCGCTGGTGGAAGCGGTATACGATGCCGTGGGACCGGATGTCGAGTTGCTGATCGAGATGCACGGTCGTTTCAATCCGGTCACCGCGGCCGAGATCATCCGTGACCTGGCTGAGTTTCGTCCCGCCTGGGTGGAAGAGCCGGTGCCGCCGGAGAACCTGCGCGCGCTGCGTGATGTGCGGGAAGTGGCGCTGGCGCTGGGCATCCCGGTGGCGACCGGCGAACGCATCCATACGCCTTACGAGTATCGTGAGCTATTTGAGCTCGGCGCGGCCGACATCATCCAAACGGATATCACGCACTTCGGCGGCATCATGAACATGAAGAAACTGGCCGGCACAGCGGAGATGTATTATGTGCTGGTGGCGCCGCATAATGTCGGCGGGCCTTGCTCGACGATGGCGTCGCTGGCGGTGGCGGCGACGACGCCCAACTTCAAGATACAGGAGTATTTCAACGACTTTGCCGATCCGCCGGTCAAAGCGGTTGGCATTGGCGTGCCGGAAGTGGTCGACGGCTATTTCGCCCTGCCCGCGAAACCCGGTTTGGGAGTCGAGATCGACGAGGACATCATCGCCGAACACCCGCAGCGGGAGACGGACTTCAACTTGTTCAGTGATGATTGGCACCGGCGGGATTTGAAGTAGGCACCGTTTAATCGATACTGCCGCTCGCTGGGGGCGGCGGCTCGTCCAGTGAAGAGAGCATCGAGGTGATTGCCGCTTTCAAAGCTGGCAAGTCTTCTTGTGATGCCTGCCAAGCGACGTCTATCTCAGTATTGTGATATTGATGGACTAGAATATCGCGAAAGCCGGCAAAGCCACGCCAATCGACATGTGGCTGCGTTGCGATTAGTTCTTGACTCAGTTGCTTTATCGCTTCGCCAATGACGGTGAAGCAAGGTATGACCGCATCTTGGCGCAATTTCGAGCGCGCGAATACTTCGTAGCCAGCCTCTGAATACGTTTAGATTCGCTGGATGTATTCGTGTATATCGCTACAGAATACGCGCTGGCTCCTGCTCACAATGGCTGAACTTCCTTTAGAACATAAGGTTTCAGCTCTTCGCGCAGCGTTCTGCGCGGAACAACGTCAACTTTGCAGCCCAGCAAGTCCTCCAACCCCACCAAAAGACCGGCGTGATCCAGCAGCGAATATTCCTCGTCAAAGTCGACCAGGAAATCGATATCGCTATCCGCCTGCATCTCCCCGCGCGCGCAGGAGCCAAAGACGGAAACCTTGTGCGCGCGGCATTGGCGGGCGAGCTCCAATATCTGCGGGCGCAGCTTACGGATATATTCTAAACTGCGTATCGTCGATAATTCGGCCATTTGGCTGGCTTCGCCGTAAATGCTTGCATCCGCCCCTAGTGTATCACATTGCTTGCCCTAACCATCCGCCAGCAGTTGATCTACCGCGTCAGCCAGTTGGCGCAGGCTGTTGACCATGAAGACTTTATCCGCGACCATGCTGTACTCCCACATGTCGCTATCGCCGCTGCCCCATTGCCGCCGCGATTCCGGGCAGAACCAGATTAGCCGCCTGCCCTTCCGCTGCATCTCTTGGGCAATATCCAGCCGCGGGTCGTTGTAATTGTTGCGCCCGTCGCCGAAGAAAATGATGGTCGTACGACTGTCTACCAGGTGCATATGATCGCCTCGGAAACTGTCAAGACTGTTGCCCAGGTCGGTACTGTAGTAGCCGGGCGGATTCTCCGCCAGGATGCGAGCGACCGCTTCGCGCGGCGGCAGCTCGGCCAAGGTCGTGCTGACATCGACCAGGTCATGGATGAAGATGAAGCTGTGCGTCCGCCGCACCTGGTCACTGAGTTCATACACCAAGGTTAGTAGAAACTCAACCGCGTAGCGCATCGAGGTACTGAGATCGCAGATGAGGATGAGACTGGGCTTCTTGTGACGCTTGCGGAATTGCACTTCCATCGGCACGCCGCCGTAGCGCATGTTTTTTCGGACGGTTTTGCGGGGATCGAAACTACCGGACTTGGCGCGTTTCTGGCGCAGGGCGGCCCTCGTCCGCAGGCGAGCGGCCAAACGTCGCACTTCATCGCGGACATCCTCAATGTCACCGCCGCTAAGCCGTTGTAAGGGCACATCGAGCAGGTCCGGCCGTTCTCGCGGTTCCTGCTGCGCCATCTGTTCCGCCAGAGTCGCGCCGACATACTGCGAGATCTGCTCGGACATGCCGTTCATATTCTCGCGCAGCAACTCCTCCAAATCCCTAAGCGCTTCTTCGCTCATGCCCAGCGCCGCCAGTTCTTCCAGCAGGTCGTCGAGCATGCGCCCCAACTGGGTCAAGCCAGCCTGCCGGTTCATGCGCCGCTCGAACCAGGAACGCATATACATCTCATCGCCCTGCGGCAAGCCGGACATGTCGCCCATCTGCTGAAGCTCTTCATCGCTGAATTCACGCCCCTCCAGCAAACGCTTTAGGAGATCGCGCAAGGCATCCAGCTCGCCAAGCAGTGATCGTATCGCCTCCTGAAGCAGTTGCTCCTGCTCCGGCGTCATCTGCTCGAGGATATTCTGCAAGGGCGGTTTATTGTTGGAGAAGAAAAGCGGAAAGAAGTAATCGAAGACGGGTTGGTCGCGCTGGTTTTTGACCAGAGTCGCTTTCATTCCGCTTTTGAATGCGGCCCGATTCGCCACACCTGTCTGATCCACAGCGAACATGGCGTCCTGGCTTTCCGCCAGTGAGACGCGCAGGCCGGCGGCGCGTATGGCACGGATGAATTCCATCATTCTCTTTTGCATGAATGCGAACCGCCCAACTCGGTCCGGGGGAGGTAACTTCAATGGTAAAACGTTTTTACGGGTAAAGCAAAAAATCCGGCCGCGTCACGTCTGCGGGTGAAACGTCAGCCGCCCTCAGCCAATGTGATGGACTCCAAACCGTAATAGCCCAAGGCCCTCTGCCCCATCTCATCAGGACCGCGATACCCATTATCGGCGACGATCTCTCTCAATAACAGGAAGGTATCAAGATCAAATGCCGCCGACGGAACCTCAACATGCTTCTGCCCAGTGCTTTTCAAGTCCAGCAGGAGCGCATGGCGCTCGTCCCATTCGCGAGCAAATGTCCTGTAATTCGGTATCAATCGTATCTGACCGATCACAATACTGGCGTAGACGGCGACAATCGTCGCTGCGCACAATACTTGAAGCCCTATTCGCCAAGCGTCGCTCCGCTGTCCTCCGCTTCGGCTGATAACAAAGCCCCAAACAAGTCCCTGCAACACTAGCAAGGAAGAGGCGGAAGACAAATTTCTTAGCTCCAATTGACCGACGAAGAATTGTCCTACAGCTATGATGGCGGCGAATATCAGCAAGGCTCCCACAGTAGTCCCCACCGCCAGAAAGCTTAGTCGTTTGTTCACCGGATCAGTCAAAGCGGAGGTCCATTCCCACCAGGCTGTAACCAGAAAACTGAGGGCCGTGAACAACAAGAAATACTCGGCAGTTTTGTGCATAAGGCGTAGCTTTGGCACGGCAAGCATCACGATGGCGCAGAAGAGTATGAAGAGGACAAAAGCCCGCAAGCGCCCGGGCTCCTTTTGCAGGAATACCTTTGCCTGGCGATAGCGCCAGGTCAATAGCAAGAAACCAGCGATGAACATGATGTTCATGACCACCACAGACATAAAGGCCAGACTGAAACGCCCGAAGAAGTCCTTGTCATTGCTGCTATGCGTCCAGATAAAAGGAAGAAAGACCAATTGGACAAGCAAACCGGCAACGTATGGCAGTTTGCCCTCCGCGTCAAGTTTGGGCCAGCCGGCATTTTTGACGGGAAGCGCCGCCACCTTATTGCTTAGTGACAAAACCATCCCAACAGCGAATAGCAGCATGAAACTCACAATAATCTCGGGTTGCAGCACAAACTGATACATATAATCCAACGTGATGCCCGCAAGATCGGGCAGATGGCGAACTGGTTCAAACCACTCATACTGAAATTTCACCGCCATCCGGACGGCAACCCCGGGCGCAGTCCACTGCAGCGCCAAACTTGCCAGAGTGCCTAACCACCCAGCGCCAAACACTGCAAGAAGCTTCCAGCGCAATTGCCCAACCTTAAAGACGAACAAGATCGCCAGCAGCAGTGATAAGAATGCCAACTGGAAGACCAAATGGATCTCGGCAAAGCCGGCGCTGAAAAAACAAATCGCCGCTCCGCTTAGCGCTGACAAAGCCACCTGGGCATTTGAGCGCGGCCTTTTGACGGCTGCGATCATCAAAGCCAAATAAAGCGTAAAGATCGCCAGCGGAAATGTATAACGCAAACTTGCCGAGAACCAATACATTGACTGCAGCGAGTAAAGCGCGTTGACGGAGGCGGCAACACAGAGCCCCGCCAAGGATATCGCCAGCGGCAGTCGATTGCGCTTGACCCCAAAAAAAACGAGCAAATGCATAAACAGCCAGGTCGCGCCCACAACCCATGCAACAAGGATCATCATCGCGTTAAACAAGGGCGCATGATGTTCTTGCGCTGCAATCCAACCG
>JAPOYU010000094.1:0-1556 GCA_026706395.1 Chloroflexota bacterium | reverse complement strand
ACCGTGTAGTAAGTAATAACTGTATGAACCGTTCCAGTGCTCTCGCCAATACAGCATATTGCCCCACGGACCGTGCTCAAGTCCGCGCAGGATGTGTTCGTAATCATCGCCAATCAGTCTGCTGAAGCTATTCAGTATTGCTATCAGGAATACTGGCGACATCGCAATGCCTGCCGCCAGCCACTTGGCTCCCTTTGTGTCAAGTACCCTGAGCATAGTAGTTCACCGAGCAATAGCGTAATCGACGATCAATTATCCTGAGTACGATCTTACAAGATTCTACAAGAAAAACTTGGATACATGCCCACGCTGCGCCACTATATTCCGCAACTGCGGTCTAAGATTTACCGTGAAAACAAATAGAAGGAGTTGAAGAGGCCTTGATCGCGCTGGTTCTTGGCCAGAGTCGCTTTCATCGCGCTTTTAAAAGCCCTCTGATTCTCCACACCGGTATGGCCCTCCGCGAACACGGCATCTTGGCTTTCCGCCAGCGGCGCGAGGCAATGGCAAGGGGTCAGCCCTCGCCGATCAGCGTGATGGACTCCAAGCCGTAGTAGTTTAGCAGAGTGCCTTCTCGCCATTCGTCCAAGCCCGCGTCGTCCACTATCTCTCCTCGCTTTAAGAAGGCTTCCAAGTCAAATGCCGTCGGCGGAATCTCCACATGGAGTTGCCCGCTCACCGCAGCCTCTCGTAGCAGCGTGTCCCGCGCCTGCCATTCCCTGGCAAAAGCTGTGAAATGCGGGAAAGAGGCGATTTGGCCCAAGACAATACCACTATAGATGACGATGAAAGCAAGGGCAGAAAGACGACTGACAAGTATCGAGATCTTTCCGTCCGGCGGGTTACGCCGCTTGTGCATAGTCCCAATGGCAAAACCCCAGACCAGGCCAGACGCTGTAAACAAGAAAGCCACCGACGCCAGAAATCTTGGGCTCCATATTTTCCCAGCCATAAATAAGGTTATTGAGACTATGATTGCTGCAGTTGCCAGTGACGATGCTGACCAAATCAAAGCCAACAGGCTGAGGCGTCCTATGACCGGATCATGCGATAGCAAAGCCAACTGCCACCAGGCAAGCACGAAGAAACTGAAAGCTGAAAGAAATAAGACGCCCACAACTTTATAGTGCATGTTTCGCAATTCTGGCGCAGCGAGGAATATCAGGGCGCAAACCAAGATTGTCATCATGTAAAGGGTCAATCGCCGCTGCTCTAAACGCAGAAAATCTTCAAACTGACGATAGCGCCAGATCGCCAGCAGCAAAGCGATTATAATCGCGAGATTCACGATGACCGCAACGATATAGGTCAAACTGAAACGCCCGAAGAACACCGGGTTGTCGCTGTGATGCGCCCAGAGTATGGGCAAATAGGCGCATTGCAAGACAAGGCAAATCATGTAGGGCAATCTCGCCCAGCGGCCAATGTTCAGCGGGCGCGAAAAAACATCTGGGAGACGTATACCTTTTATTCGCGGCAGCATAAACAAGCTCAATGCAAACAGTAATATAAACCCAGCCATCGTTTCGTGATGTGTGACGAGCCCGTAAACGTCG
>JAPOYU010000008.1 GCA_026706395.1 Chloroflexota bacterium | reverse complement strand
CCGCGTTATCAGCAATGTGCGCCAGACTCGACCGGGCTTCGTACGCTTCCACTACACCGACGCGTGTGAAACCCTGTCCGCATTGCGCGCTGTCATTGCAGTCTATTCCGTTCACTCCTTTGATATTCCCCGGCCAAAAGCCTTGCTCGGCGACCAGCACTTCAGGCGATTGACATCGATTCTACGCCGGACGGCGGCGAGTTTCCGTATCATGCCAGAGACGATCGGAATCGGCGCCGCTGGCTCACAGTCGAGCGTCCTTCAACGCTTGCTGTCGGAACTTACTGCTGCGCTTGATATGCGCCTGGCCGGAGATGGAAAGGGCGAGCTATTCCTTCGCCTGGCGAGACAAAGCGACGGCCGCGGATGGGAGGTTCTTGTCCGGTCGACGCCGCATGTTCTGTCGAAACGCAGCTATCGCCTGGTGGATGTACCTGGCGCCTTGAACGCGACTGTCGCCTATGCCATGACGCGATGCGGAGCGCTTCCTGATTCGGCTCGCGTCGTCAATCTGTGCAGCGGTTCGTCTACGATTCTTATTGAGCATGCTCATTCTCGGACGGCGGACAGATTGATCGGCGTCGATAACAATCGGTTGATGCTCGACGCTGGATGGCGAAACTCGATGGCATCCAGGGTGCAAGACAGGATTTATCATGTGCGCGCCGATGCCAGGTGCGCCCCGCTACCACCGCGCTCGTTCGACCGTCTCTATGCGGACCTGCCCTTCGGTCATCACGTTGGTTCGCATAGTGACAATCTCAGGCTTTACCCTGCCATCCTGCTTGAGGCGCAGCGCCTCGCGCAAAGGCACGCAACATTCGTGATCTTGACGCACGAAGTAAAGCTAATGAAGCGCTGTCTTGAAGAGTCCGCCTGGCAGATTAGTGATGAACGGGTGATAAACCTTAGGGGACTTCATCCAAGGCTGTTTGTGCTTAACCAGAATTCAGCTAGGATAATAGAGTGACCAGAATGCAAGAATGCAAGAATGCAAAAGGCATCCATGCTGAAGCGTCGCTTGGTTTTCCCATTGATCGCGATTACTCTGGCATGCTGCCGGCCCTCCGGCGCAACGGAATCTTTTGATGTACAGATTGCAGTAGACGGCGCTACGCAACTCCATAGCGTTTCGACGGCATTGACAGTGGATCAGTTGCTCACCAGCGCGCAGATCGAGTTGGGTCCTCTGGACCGAATCAGCCACCCACTTGTGGCGCAGGTAGCTGACGGAATGCTGATAACGATTCGGCGAGTGCGGGAAGAGGAAATCTGTGAGCGTAAGAAAATACCTTTTCAACAGAGGGTGCTGCCGAAAGAAGGCGTGCCTGCGGGCGGAAAGAAACTGGGGCAAGTTGGCGCGGCCGGGATTGAAGAAGCCTGCTACCGTATCGTTTTCGAGGACGGAGAGGAAGTCGACCGTGTCCTTACGAACGAGCCGATAATCGTAAAGGCGCCGGTCCCTGAAATAGTTTACGCCGGGACGGACGAGTCCGTCACTCCAATGACAATTGCTGGTCGCCTGAGCTATATCAACCACAACAATGCCTGGACAGTTGCTGGTAATACCATACACAAAACAGCGCTAACTACCGACAAGAATCTCGACTCACTTGTGTTTCACCAAAGCGAAGCTGGCGCAATGCTGGTTTTCACGAGCGAGACCGATCCGACCGATGACTTCTTCAATGAGCTTTGGATGGTAGCTACCGATGGAAGCGCCGAACCTCAGCGGCTAATCCCTAGCGATGTCCTGTATGCCTCTTGGCGGCCAGGCTCGAGCAATACGCTAGCGTATTCCACGGGAGAGCGCAGCGCGGGCAAGGTTGGCTGGAACGCGCTAAACAACCTGTGGCTGATGAAACTCGACTTGGAAAGTGGCCGAACGCTTACTATTGAAGAGGCGCTGCCGGAATCGAGTGGCGGGTTTTACGGCTGGTGGGGCACACATTTTGCTTGGTCGCCATTGGGTGACCGGATGGCCTGGGTCCGCCCCGATGCGTTCGGACTAGTCGATTTCGAGCGGCGGCGGTCTGTGACTTTGGCCGATTATGCCATCTTTCAAAGCGCAACTACCTGGGTCTGGCTCTCATCTCTTTCCTGGTCCTTCGATGGCAAATTGCTGGTTTCTACTTTGCATGGATTGCCCGTTGGAAACGAACCGGCGGAAACCAGTCCCATATTTGATGTTTCGGTGACTAGCGTCGACGGACAGTTTGCCTCGCCGCTTAAAACGCACGCGGGCATGTGGGCATCGCCTTCGTTTTCACCGGCGATTTCCAACGATAGGAGCGAGCAAAGCTCGGGTTATCTGGCCTGGCTGCAGGCGCGCGAACCGCAAAATAGTATGAACGGCGAATACGATCTGTTGATGGCGGATCGCGATGGGAGTAATCAGCGCCACCTTTTTCCCGGCCCCGATACAGCGGGGATTCGCAAGCGCGATCGCGGGCTGACGCCGGTTAACTTCGCCTGGAGCCCAGATGCGCGCCATATCGCCATCACCTACCAAGGAGATATCTGGCTGATCGATGTCCTATCAGGCGAAGCGCTGCAGCTCACGTTTGACGGCGGCTCATCCAATCCGGTATGGACTGGCTGATGCGCAAAGTCCTGCTGCTGGTTGCAAGTGTGCTGCTGGTCGCGGGCAGCCTCACGGCGACACTCGGCACCGTAAATCTCCGAGATTTTGAGTTGCGCGGCTATGTCGATCCCACGAAAGAGCAGAATATCCCCTTCATTGAGCCGCGGATGGGCGTCAATGTGGAATTGCTTCAATATGATCAGAACGAGCTTCGGACGCAACTGGATTTAATCAGCAAGTCCGGCTTTCGCTGGATCAGGCAATTCGCCTACTGGGATGACATCGAGAAAACGCAAGGCGCCTTTGACTGGGTCGCTTGGGACACGTTGGCGACCGCGCTCGAAGACTTTCCGGGACTGGAATTAGTCGCCGTCCTGATGAATTCACCACAGTGGGCGCGTGAATCCCGCGGACAGGGAACGCTAAGTGCTTCCGCGCCACCGCGCGACATTGCTGCTTTTGCCGCCTTCGCAAGCGCATTCGCATCGCGGTACGGCGCCTGGATCGACTACTATCAGATCTGGGACGAACCGAATCTTTCCGATGCCTGGGGTTCATTGGATCCGCGGCCAGCCGATTACGTATCGCTATTGGCAGAGGCGGCCCAGGCCATCCGGTTGGCCGATTCATCGGCAACGATCGTTGCTGCGAGCTTGGCGCCAACGACCGAAACCGGTGGCCGCAATATCAGCGATATTCGCTACCTCGAGGCGCTGTACAAAGTGGGCGCTGGCGAGATCATGGACGTTGTGGCGGGCAAACCCTACGGATTCTCACACTCGCCGCTTGACCGCCGCGTTGACGAACAAATCCTCAATTACTCGCGAATCGTTGCCCTTCGCGAAATCATGAATGCGCATGGCGACGCCAAGAAACGATTGTGGGCGAGCAACTACGGCTGGAATGCGCTGCCATTGGATTGGCCGGGGAACCCGTCCATATGGGGCGCCGTGACGGAATCCGAGCGGACACAGTATACCTTGCAAGCCCTCGATCGCGCCCATCGCGAATGGCCCTGGCTCGGCGCGATGTTTCTGCATCACTGGCAGCCGGCCGCACCCGCCGATGATGCACAGTGGGGTTTCGCACTCTTGCGGCAAAATGGCGCGCCTTCCCCGCTTCTACTGGCATTGCAGGATTATCCGCTGCCTGAGATCGCCCAAAACGGCCTGTACCATGCCGTCAACGATTACGCGCGTTACAGCGGCGCCTGGGAGATTGGCGAGCTCGGCGCTGATATCGGTCGGCAGCAACCAAGCGATAGCCAGTTGGAGTTTGACTTCTTTGGTACTGATCTCGCTATGTTCCTGCGTGAGGACGACTATGTTGCCTTTCTCTATCCCACAGTGGACGGGCAGGCCGCAAACGCCACCCAAAGGGACTCCAGTGATAACGCCTACATCTTTCTGCGCAGCAATTCTCGGGGACCGGAGACGAATCTCGTGCCCCTCGCCGTTAATCTTCCGCTGGCGCAACACACGCTGCAAGTGGCCGCTGATCGCGGCTGGGATCGATGGGCGATAGCCGGTTTCGCCGTCAGTTCAGGCGACCTAAGCCTACCGTATGAACGACAGATAACCCTCGGCGTCATAGCGACCTGCTTGTCACTTTTGGTCTTAGCCCATTCCGTAATCTCGGCGCCTTGGCGCGAGAGGATGCCATCGCTTGGTTTCTTCACAACCGGTTTTAGCGCCCTTCTGCACCTTGTTTTGACCGGCGTTACATCCGTTTTCATGATGCTGTCTTTGCTTTGGACCTGGGATTCGTCCCGCGCTTCTTGGCTTGTGCGCGACGATGTCAACATCTTGTTGGCGCTGCTTAGCGGCGGCCTGCTTTACCTCTCTCCGAATCTCATCATCTCAGCATTGTTGGCATTTGGATTGTTCTTGTTGGTCTATCATCGGCTGGAGAACGGTCTGATATTGACCTTGCTTTGGGCGCCGTTTTTCCTCTATCCCGTCGAGCTATACACATACGCCTTTCCTATGGTTGAGGTAATGATGCTGATAACGGCTGCCGCTGGCTTTTGCAGGTTCGCTGCCTACCTGGGCAGGCAGCTGCAAATGAACAACGCTGGATTTCCAGTGGTTTCGCGACGCCTGCTCTCTTCGCTGCATCCGATGGACCTGGCCGTCGCTGTCATCGCGTTGCTTGGAGTTATATCCTTGCTATGGGCAAAACATCCTGAAGTAGCGCGAACCGAGTTGCGTACTCTGATTTTCGAGCCCTTTCTTTTCTACGTCGTGCTCCGCGCTACCTGTCCCAACAGGCAGACGTTGCTTCAGCTTTTTGCTGCCCTTGCAGTAGCTGGTGTCATCGTGGCGCTAATCGGTATGTTTGTGTATTTCAGCCAGCAAGGTAGTTTCTTCTCAGCTGAGTATGGCTTCCGAAGATTGGACAGCGTCTATGGCTCAGCAAACAACGCCGGGCTGTTATTCGGTCGAGTGATTCCAATTGCCTTGGCTTTCTTCATCGCCGATCTCAATAGACGCATTCGACTGCTCGCGGGGATTGCGCTCGTATGCATGCTTCCTGCGCTGGCGCTTACGTTTAGCACCGGCGCGATTCTGATCGGTGTGCCGGCCGGGGTGATTACGGTCTTGGTAGCCGCATATCGACGCCGAGCGCTGGCGTATATATCTGGCGTCGGCGCCATCGCTATCGCAGCATTCGGTCTCTTGACACGCTTCTCGGATCGCTTGGCAAACGTCTTCGACTTCACCAGCGGGACGACATTTGTCAGGCTCCGTCTTTGGCAAAGCGCTATGGCGATGCTGCGCGATCACCCGCTGACCGGCATCGGATTGGACCAATTCTTATATCTGTTCGGCGGTGAATATCTCAAGCCGGACGCGATTTGGGATCGTGACCTATCCCATCCACACAACTTCTTCCTGGACTTTTGGACTCGCCTAGGATTCTTGGGAATGATTGCCTTTTTCATCATCCAGGCGATGTTTTGGCGAATTGTAGTTCAACTGCTGAAGCGCTTCCGAGATGGCGATCAATTCATGTTCGCCATGGTACTGGGTTTGTCGGGCAGCATGGCTGGACTGCTCGGCCACGGGCTGATTGACAACAGTGTTTTTGTTATTGATCTCGCCTTCATCTTTATGTTCCAGCTTGCCGCAGCGGTGTGTCTGTCCGAACTGGCAGAGCAGCACCGTTAGCGCCACCAGTTTTGCTTCGCATATCTGCAACGACAGTGCTGTGGTAAAATCCCGACGCAATTGGAGGACAAAGGTGACTGATCTTGCGGACCTTAATCACCGGTGGCGCCGGGTTCATCGGCTCACATTTATGTGACAGATTCTTGCATGAGGGACATCGCGTGGTGGCGATGGACAACTTGATAACCGGAGCGCAAGACAATATCGCGCACCTGGCTGGCAATCCCGATTTTGAATTCATCTATCACGATGTCAGCAATTTCATCCATGTACCGGGGCCGGTAGATGCCGTTCTGCACTTCGCCTCACCAGCGAGCCCGATGGATTATCTCAAGTATCCAATTCAAACCTTGAAGGTCGGCGCCTTGGGCACACATAACGCCCTCGGCCTGGCACGAAGTAAAGAGTCGCGCTTCTTGCTCGCTTCAACGTCTGAAGTGTACGGCGACCCGCTTGTGCATCCACAGCATGAAGCCTACGCCGGCAATGTCGATCCGGTTGGTCCGCGCGGTGTCTATGATGAGGCGAAACGGTACGCCGAAGCCCTGGTGATGGCTTACCATCGGCAACACGGTATGGAAACGCGTATCGTGCGCATATTCAATACCTACGGTCCCAGGATGCGTTTGGACGATGGACGTGTCGTGCCGAACTTTATCGGACAAGCAATTCGCGGTGAGCCACTTACGATATATGGCGATGGCTCGCAGACGCGTTCATTTCAATACATTGACGACTTGGTCGAAGGCGTCATTCGACTCCTAAACAACGATTACGTCGATCCGATCAATATTGGAACAACCCGCGAAGTTAGCGTGTTGGAATTCGCGCGAATAGTTAATGCGGTGGCCGGCAATGATGCAGGTTTTGTCTACGCCGACGGGTCACGAATTGATGGCGACCCTCAGACCCGCCAGCCTGATACGGCGCGCGCCAAGGCAGTACTCAATTGGCAGCCGCAAATCGCGCTTGAAGACGGTCTTGATCGGACCATTCGCTATTTTCGCGCCGTGCTGAGGCTTCCCGCCTGACATGATCGGGATCTCCAACCGCGTGCCATTCATGCTTCTGTTGACAGCGCTGGCGCTTATTGGCGTAGCATCTGCGTCGGTTATATCGATACCTCTGCTGGCCTTCGGCGCGCTGGTTTTCATCTGCGCTGCCCTCGCGCCAGCAACGCCGCTGGCGATATTTGTCATCTTGCTGACGTTAGCGCCTCTGCGTTCACTAATAGCGACCGAAGTAGGCTTTGTCCTTCCACTTGACATCGGACAGCTTCTGCTCCTGCTGTATCTTGGCGCCTGGCTGGTGGACCGGATTTGCAGGCGTAGGCCGATTTTTGCTATCAGGGCCAGCTTGCAGCTAGTGGGCGCAGTATGCCTAGCAGCTATCTTGAGCTTGGGCGCATGGCAAAACGCATCTTTGTCACACTGGCTAAGGGAATGGCTCAAGTGGCTGGTTATCGTGCTGATCATTTGGAATCTGACGCTATCGTATGCCCAGAACTGGCGCTGGCTCATATTCGCCGTCGTGATCAGCGCAGCGGCCAATGCCCTGGTCGGTCTATACATATTTTTTGGCGGAAGTGGCGCAGATCATCTCGTAATACTTGGACGTTTTTTCCGCGCATTTGGCACCTTTGGTCAACCAAATCCATTCGGCGGTTTTATGGGCATAGCGCTGCCCATCGCCTTGATGACCGGGCTCGCTCAACTCCGGCCGATATACCACGGTTGGCGTACAAAGGGACGTCTGGAGTGGGCGCCCGCTCTGATCCTCATTATCAGCAGCTTGGCATCAATGCTCATCATCGTTGCGCTGCTTGCGTCATGGAGCCGCGGCGCCTGGCTGGGAACTGCCGTGGCCCTGCTCGTGATGCTTGTCGCGCTGCCTCGGCGCTTCGCCCACGGCGTTATCTTGAGCCTTGCCATCGGGCTTCTGTTCGCGTGCGCCTGGTTGACGGGCCTGTTGCCAGACTCCATTGTCAGCCGCCTGACAAACACTGCAACCGAATTGGTCACGATTTCAGACGTTCGCGGCGTCCCAATATATCCCTGGAACTACGCCGTGATAGAGCGCCTGGCGCATTGGCAGGCAGCCGTCAACATGGCTACTGATGCGCCCTTCCTTGGTGTAGGACTGGGAAGCTACGAGGTAGTGTATGACAGCTATCGCTTGATCTTTTGGGAAAAACCATTGGGCCATGCCCATAACCAATATCTGAATATGCTGGCGGAAACCGGCTTTATCGGACTGGCCGCCTATCTCGGCTTCTGGTTTGTTATCATCCGCTCGACCTGGTCCTTACGACGACATCCTGATAATTTTGCCCGATACACGGCTGTCGGTCTGCTCGGCTGCTGGGTGTACATCGCCATACACAGTCTCTTTGACAATCTGTACGTCAACAACCTGTTTTTGCATATCGGTGTATTATTAGGTACGTTGGCTATTTTGCAGCGTCAATTGGCACAAACCTTGGAGTTGAAATAACTATGTTTCAGGCGTTTGGCTCCGGTGCGCGCGATACAGGCAGGCGCCACCACAGAATCACAACGCCCATCGATAGTGTCATCCTTTCGCTGTCTGTCCGTATCGGTGGTGGCCGGGCGAAAGAAGTCGAACGCTTCATTAAGTTTGGGTTCGTGGGCATTCTCGGCTTCATTATCGACGCGGGTGCTGTCCTTGTCCTGCAGAATACGATTCTGCCACCAGTCAATGAATTGTCAGAGCCGCTCGCTACCAACGTCGCTCTGACGCAAAGCATCGCATTTGTGCTTGCCGTTTGCAGCAATTTCGTCTGGAATCGTCTGTGGACGTATCCGGATTCAAGGGCGTATTCGGCTCAGCGCCAGCTTACTCAGTTTGCTATCGTCAGCGTTGTCGGTTGGGTCATTCGTACCCTGTGGATTGGATTGACTTACGAGCCTCTCGGTAGGCTCTCAGCGGGGATTCTGTCGGGGATGAATCCCGATTATGTTCCGGCACTATTAGACCAACACAAACTCGGTACGATGATTGCGCTGTTTTTTGGTGTCATCGTGGTGATGTTTTGGAATTTCCTGGCCAATCGCTATTGGACCTATAGCGACGTCGAATAACGTGTACGCGATTGCCCTTGACTACACACCAGCATGGGAACAACGGGCTGGAATCGGACGATACGTGCGCGAACTGACGGCGGCACTGGCGTCAGAAGACCAGACCAACGCATTTCGGCTGTTCGTGGCTGGCGCGTCTTCCGCGGACTTGCCGAAACCACCGGCGCCGCATATAAGCTGGAAGCCCACACCGATAACGCCACGCTGGCTGGCAAGGCTTTGGCATCGCGCCCGGCTTCCGCTTCCGGTTGAGTTGTTCACTGGGCGGATTAACTTGTTCCATGCCACCGATTTCGTTCTGCCGCCTACATTGCATAAGACACAGACACTGCTTACCGTTCATGACTTATCTTTCGTACGTGTGCCGCAAGCCGCCAACCCACAACTTAAAGCCTACTTGGATATGGTCGTGCCTCGCTCAGTTTCTCGCGCCGATCATATCCTGGCGGATTCAGCCGCGACCAAACGCGACCTGCTTGATCTCTATCGCACGCCGGACGACAAAGTCACTGTGCTCTACAGCGGTGTCGACAGGCACTATCGGCGAATTGATGACCCGGCACTGCTGGCGGCCGCTCGAGTGAAGTATGGCTTGACCGACATCAAATACGTATTGTCGGTGGGTACTGTTCAGCCGCGCAAGAATTACGCTCGCGTCATCGAGGCGCTCCAAGTTCTTCGTGCCAGGGGTCACGACCTTCACTACGCCATCGCCGGCGAAAGCGGCTGGCTGGAAGATGAATTCCAACGCGCGCTTGACCGGACGGGCATGCGCCCATTCGTTCACTTATTGGGTTACGCCGACGATGAAGACCTGCCCGCGCTTTACAGTGAAGCCCGAATGCTAGTGATGGCGTCCCTGTACGAAGGCTTTGGTTTTCCCGTGCTCGAAGCGATGGCATGTGGCACACCTGTCATCACCAGCCGAATCTCTTCCCTGCCTGAGGTCGCCGGCGAAGCGGCACTGCTAATTGATCCCTATGACGTTGATGCTCTCGCCAACGCTATGTCAATGCTTGACAACGATAGCACCCTGCGCGCGCGCTTGGCAAATGCCGGTATTAAGCAGTCGGCGCAATTTACCTGGGAACGCTCAGCTTCCCAATTGCGTAGCATTTACGAAAACATGCTGCAATCGTGACTGGGCGGTCATGTTTCAATGCCGACCGAAGCATCCACCACCGGGACATAGCGAGAACTCTAGGACATGACCAGTTACGTCATGCGACAACGATCAAACTTGCTACTGTGTCTGCTGGCTGCCGCTTTCATAGCCTACTTGCTGCCCTGGGTTGTTGCGCCTTCTGCGCCGATGACACTTGGGGCATTCGACCTGGCGGAATGGGTCAGCCTGCATCCATCGCAGCATCATACGTCCCCGCCCCTCCAGGCGACGCTTCTTCTGCGCCTGCAGCTTGGACTGCTCTGTCTTTTATACAGCGTCGCAAACGCAAACGAACCTCGGAAGCTCATTCCCGCAATCGTCATTGTGCTGCTTACGATCGGTCAGTTGCCCCCGCCCGAATTCATCAAAGATCTGGGCAACACAAACTACCGCCAGCAATTCGCCCTTGCGCTAATCAGCTCTATTGCTGGTCTGATACTGCTTCGAATAAGACACAGTGTTCTGCTAGCTATAATAATGCTCGTCGTCCCCCCAGTTGGCATAATCTCAACTATCATCGGGATGTCGCAAGCATATGAGGTTTACATCTCGCTTCAGCCAGCCGGTACAACTGGTCTGGGAGTGTGGATGCTCATCGCGAGCTACGCCGGCTGTTTTGCGTATGCCTCGATCGGAATGGGCAGAACGGCGCTATGTCATTCACGATCCCAAATACTTCGCGCGTTTGCCCAATGCCTCCGCAACCATGGTTAGTTGGCCGACGTGATAGGTCTCATGAAAATGAAAATAGAGTAGACTTTCGAATACGGTGTTCGCTGCATAGCCGGATGGCGCGCTGAATTCGTTTGCGGCCATACGTTCAAGTCCTGTCAGCAGACGGCTCTGCGACAAATCAAAATACTCATGAAGCGTGCGGAAGTCAATAACACCCGGTTTGTCAGCGCCAATTGCTTGGCTCCCATCGCGATAATGCGCGCGCTCATCGTCCGACCACACGGGACTGGCCCTGACAAAGCGCAGGGGATATGAGCGTGCCGAGACGATGTGGCCTAGCAGCCAATTGGCGGAATGGCCTTCTGCGACCGCCTGGCGTAAGCTCTCGTCGTGGCTGATCTCAGCCACCTGCTGGGCAATGACTTCTCCAGAATATTCAAAGCTCGTTATCAAAGCCTTCGCGATCAAGTAATCCCCTCCTACGTTCTGTTTCATGTGCAACGCGACGAGCTGGCAGCTTCTAGCCCGCACGGTCTCGCGCTCGCATCACCACATAGCTGTTGCGTCTGAAAAAGAAATAAGGCAGCGCTTGCTACCTTATAACGGTCTTCTGCTGATATTTCTCAGCTTATTATTCCATATTGGATTGGATATATTCCACGGCCTGACCAACGGTCTCAATCCGCTGCGCATCTTCGTCACTGATTTCGCCGCCGAATTCCTCTTCAAACGCCATGATCAGTTCAACGAGGTCAAGTGAGTCGGCTTCCAAATCCTCGCGAAAGCTGGCGCTGGGGACAACCCGCTCTTCTTCCACGCCCAACAACTCAACCACGATTCCCTTGACGCGTTCTTCAATTGATGCCATGTCTGCCTACCCTTCAAATCGGAATCCTGCTTCTCACTGCATGACTGCCAATTATACCGAGATTCAGTCTCCCTGCTAGTCCATTTGAAACGACTAGAATGATTGACACTCCTTCTCGTCGTCTGTACGATACCCACGCACGCGCGCATTAGTCACTCTTACAGAAGGAACACCGGTCGATGTCAAAAGTGACGGAAACGCCAACGACCGAGAGTCGCAAGGTCGATCATATTCGCATCAATCTGGAGCAGGACGTGCAGTTTCCTCGCGTGACAACCGGGCTGGAACGTTATCGCTTCATGCATCATGCGCTGCCTGAACTCAGCTTGAGCGACATAGACACAAGTGCCGAGATTCTCGGCAAGCGGCTGATGTCTCCCGTCTTGATCTCGTCCATGACCGGCGGCACGTCTGTCGCGCGGGAGATCAATCGCAACCTCGCCCAAGCGGCGCAAGACCACCAGGTTGCGATGGGTTTGGGCTCGCAACGCGCGGCCATCGAAGACGAAAGCCTTGCGGACAGCTATGCCATTCGCGATGTCGCGCCGGACATTCTGTTATTTGCGAATCTAGGCGCGGTTCAGTTGAATTATGGTTACGGGCTCGACCATTGCCGGCGAGCAATAGATATGGTCGACGCCGATGCGCTGATTTTGCATTTCAATGTCTTACAGGAAGCGGTACAGGCCGAAGGTGATATTGACTTTTCCAGCTTGCTGAGCAAGATCGAGGTTATTTGCGCCAATCTGCCTGTGCCGGTCATTGCCAAAGAGGTCGGCTGGGGCTTTTCAGAATCTGACGCTTGTCAGCTTGCCCAAGCCGGCGTTGCCGCAATTGACGTAGCGGGCGCCGGCGGCACATCTTGGAGCGAAGTGGAATATCATCGGGCGCCAACGGCCTTTCACGCGCGCGTCGCTCGTAGCTTCGCTGACTGGGGCATCCCGACGGCCGATGCGATCCAATATGCGCGTGCTGGCGCGCCTGATTTGCCGATATTCGCTAGCGGCGGGCTTCGCGATGGTATCGACATCGCCAAGTGTATTGCCTTGGGAGCGGACTTGGCCGGATTGGCCAGTCCTTTCCTGCGGGCCGCCAGCGAATCAGCTGAAGCGGTGGAGTCGCTCATCCTCGAATTGAACGCGCAGTTGCGCATAGCCATGCTCTGTACCGCATCGCCGGATCTCGCGTCTCTGCGCAATGCCGACCTGCGGCTCACCCATTAATGCGGTCGACAAACTCGCGGATGATGCCATTGCTCAGCAGCCTGCCCGCGTCTCCCAATCTAACTGTGTCTTCACTCAACTGAATCAGTTCTCGCGAAGCGAGTCGCTCGACCTGCTCGGGAAACATGCTCACAAAGTCTTCTCCAAAGCGCCCGAGAAAAGCCGATCGATTGATGCCTTCCCCTGTCATTCGCATGCCCATCATGATCGTCTCATACAGATCCTCAGCCCGGGTTACAGTCTTGTGCTTGGCTACGGCCGGTGTAAGCGGAAACGCGAACGGTCGATCTAGGCCATTGGCCAGGGCTGCAATATAGCGCTGCGGCGACGCGATAGTCGAATAGCGAATGCCTCCGGCGAACCCATGCGCGCCCGCTCCGACGCCTGCATACGGCAAATTGCGCCAATACTGCAGATTGTGGCGACACTGCTTGCCCGTACGGCACCAATTGCTAATCTCGTATTGTTCATAGCCATGGCGCTTCATGACATCCGCGGCGTATTCATACATGTCGGCAAAGACATCATCATCAGGCTGCGGCAGTTCACCAGAGTCCACGCGATGTCTCAGGTCTGTTCCGCCTTTCAATTCCAATCCATACATCGAGACATGATCCGGCGCCAAACTCAGCACTACGGCAACAGTATGCTTCCAGTCGGCCAGGGACTCCCCGGGCGACCCGAATATGACATCCAGATTAAGATTGTCGAATTGTGCATCCCGCGCTGCTTCAACCACACTGCACACCGTCTCTAAATCGTGCTGCCTGTCGAAAAGGCGCAAGATATCTGCATTGGCGGATTGCATGCCGATACTCAGGCGGTTAAAACCGAGCGCGCGTAATTCTCGCAAGTACTCGGTTTTCAAGTCGTCCGGATTGGCTTCCAACGATATCTCGACATCGTCGCTAAGTGGGAAGATATCGCCTAATTGTTCCAGCAGCAGTTCGAACTGCTTCACTGTTAGCAATGACGGGGTGCCGCCGCCGAAATACAGCGTCTGGACGTCCTTATGCGGGCTGCTATCCGCGACCGCTTCCAGTTCACGGCAGAGGGCGTCCACATAAGCAGGAATAAGCTGCTCAAGCTCGGTATACGTGTTGAAGGCGCAATAGCCGCAACGTACACTGCAAAAGGGGATGTGCAGATATATGGACAGCGGCGCTTCGACATGCTGCATGGCAGGCGGACTCAATACGGCGAATGATTGCGCCATTGTCAGTGGTAAAATATAATTGTTCAAGTCAAATTCAGTACACGCTACTGTCAGCTTGGCTTTCGCCGACTTAGTCCTTCTGTATGGTCGAAGTCTTCGAGCGCGCGCCGACGAGGCATGTACGGGCCAAGCTTATGAGCTTTCTTCGCAGAATACTCGGTGGATCAAGCCAGGAGTCGGGGCGTGGTGCCAGTTCCAGACGAGCATCACATGTAACGCCTAGTCGCGCTCAACGACCGGTCGAGACTATTCCTGAGGCGCCTCCACCGGAGTCCGAGCAAGAACCTGCGCCGGAGCCTGCCGAAGGTGAAGAGCCAGATCCTGTCGTCGCAGCGACAAGCGAAACTCATGCGGCGATCGCGCCAGAGCCTGAGACCAATGAGCCCGAGCCGGACGCGTCATCCGAGCCTGTCCCCGAAGTAGAGCGGACAGCTCTGACGCCGCCAGCGACTCCAAGTGTCCCAAAGAGAAGAATGCCGCCGGCGCCCAAACCGATACTGACCCGACAGCGCCAAGCCCTCACTTACGGCATTGCCAGCGACGTCGGCTTGCTACGCAACAACAATGAAGATGCTTGCTTCGGCATGCAATGGCATTCGATTACGGTCGACAATCGGCCGGACTTCGGATTCTTCGTCGTCGCTGACGGCATGGGCGGTCATCTGGACGGAGAACGGGCCGCCGGCATCGCTGTGCAGACCCTCTCCGCCGAGATGCTAGCAAATATCTATGTTCCCTTACTGCGCAACTTCAGCGCCGGCGACAGCCCAACAGTCCTGGAAGCGCTGGTCGCCGCTTCGGAAAAAGCTAATCAGGCGGTGATCAAAGGGGTACCGGGCGGCGGTACGACGCTGTCCGCCGTCGCCACAATCGGAAACCTCGCCTATCTCGTACACGTCGGCGATAGCAGAGCATATCTCATCCATGACGATACGATTGAGCAGTTGACTACCGACCATACCTTGGTGCAGCGCCTCATAGAGATGAATGAGTTGACACCGGAGGAAGCGGAAAACTATCCACAGAAAAACATCCTGTATCGCGCGATCGGTCAAAACGAGGAATTGAAAATGGAACGGCTGGTCAGGACATTGCCGCCGTCTTCCCGGGTCCTGGTCTGCACCGACGGCTTATGGGATATGCTTGATGACGAGATGATCAAACAAGTTACGCTGGATGCGGCATCACCGCAGGAGGCCTGTGACCGGCTTGTCAGCTTGGCGAAGGACCGGGGCGGGCCCGACAATATCTCCGTGATTGTCATCAAAGTGCCGGGCGGCGGCTCGGACTAGTGCCAAAACCTTTGGAGATACGCTCTTTTACACGATGCTGACGATATTTCCTGCTGCCTGGAGCACACCATGATTCCAAATCCAACGGTCAATCCGAAGCGTAGTGGCAAAGTCATTCTGGTCGTCGATGACGAACCTCGGATGATCGGCTTCATTCGGATGAATCTTGAATTGGAGGACCACCGTGTTCTTGAAGCGCACAACGGTCTGGAAGCGCTCGACGCCGTCCGCACCCAGTTACCCGATTTAATCCTGCTGGACGTTATGATGCCGGACCTCGACGGCTTCGAGACGCTGCGAATGCTGCGCGAGTTTTCCGATATTCCCGTTATAATGCTCACCGCCAAAGGCGAAGAAAACGATAAGGTATATGGCTTGGAGCTAGGCGCGGACGACTACATCACCAAGCCCTTTGGCCCCCGCGAGTTGTCAAGCCGCATCAAAGCACTCTTCCGCCGCTTGGAGAAACCCACCACCGACGACGCCATTCTTCGTATTGATGACCGCCTCAGTATCGACTTCAACCAGCGCGAGGTTATTGTCGACGGGAACGCCATCAAATTACGCCCGACGGAGTATCGCTTGCTCTACCATTTGATCCACAATGCCGGCTGGACTGTGCCGCACGATCAACTGCTGCAGAAAGTCTGGGGCTACGAATATCGCGACGAAGCTCACTATGTACGACTGTACGTGAACTATCTGCGCGAAAAGATCGAAAAAGATCCGGCCAATCCGGAATATATCATTACCGAACGCGGCGTTGGCTACCGCTTTATCGATTTCAGGAAGTGACCGGGACGTCGATCGATCAGTCGGGCATAAAGCCGAAATCGATAAACAGGCACGTCTGGTTTCGCATTGATATGCCCGCTTTGTCGCAGTCAATCGCCCCATAATCTCGAAAGATGAATAGTGAATGGTCGCGCCGTTTGAGCCGCTTCTTCAACGTGTTCCACTGTGATTTGCTTGGCAGCATGCGCCCGGCGGGAAGATCAAAATGCGACGCCGCAAAAACCGCGCGATAGTGACCATCTTCGTATTCATGCAGCTTCAGAAGCGCACAGCCGCGCGGTCCGGACAGGACATTTTGGATGATCGATGCGGCAAAACGTTTCTTCACCCGCCGAAAAGGCGGCAACTCATTTTCCATCGGTCCTCATCCCCTTGCGCACTCCCAAAGCTCAACGCCTCGACTGGAAATCACTTTGACTCGTGTAAATCTCTCCTAGCGAGTTTAGAATGACGCTGTCATAGAGGAGGCTCCATGAGCGAAGTTAGCGGTCAAGAATTCAAGAACATGCTTGCTTGCTGGACAGCCGGCATCACAATCGTCAGTGTCTCGTCTCAGAGTGATTGGCAAGCCATCACAGTTAATTCCTTCGCTAGCGTGAGCATGGAGCCGCCGATTGTATGTCTCAACATCGCCAATCGGCTCGATACTCGCGAGTACATGGCGCGCGAGGGCCATTTCTCGATTAGTATTCTTTCCGACCAGCAGCTGGACCTGGGCAAACGATTCGCCGGCTACTTCGACAGCACTTACGAGAACCGCTTTGACGGCTTGGTGTGTGAGACAACATGTTTCGGCGACCCCATCATTCCCGACGCGATGGCTTGGCTGGCTTGCTCTGTCGACCAGCACATCGACTTTGGTGAGAATACCATGTTCGTCGGTAGAGTCGCGCAAGGCGGCTGGACCGATGACAAACTTCCTTTGCTCTACCACAACCGACAATGGGGCGTCTTTCAACCGACAGAAGATAAATAAAAACGTGCCTAGTTTAAGTCGATCGCGGCGATGGCAGCTCCAACGATGCCGGCCCGGTTGCGCAACTGCGCTGGCACGATTTCAGTATCGCAGTGGATGTGAGAGAAGAACTTCTCAAACTTCTTGCTTACCCCACCGCCAATGATGAACAGATCCGGCGTCATAAGCGCTTCCATATACCGCAGATGCTCGGAAAGACGTTTGCCCCATGCTTTCCAGCTATAACCCTTCTCCTGTCGTCCTCGGTCAGATGTCCGCAATTCCGCGTCTTTGCCTCGAATGATCAAGTGACCAAATTCGGTATTTGGTACGAGACGTCCATCCATAAACAGCGAACTGCCGACTCCCGTTCCCAAAGTCAAGATGACGACCAGTCCGCGCCGGTCACGTCCGGCCCCAAACTTCATCTCCGCGATGCCAGCGGCGTCCGCATCGTTTAAGACTATGACCGGATTGCCGGTATGCCCTTCCAGCAGAGCTTTGGCATCGGTGCCGATCCACCGTTTATCCACGTTAGCGGCGGTTAACGTGACGCCATGCTGCACCACGGCGGGAAAGGTACAGCCAATCGCCTTTCGCCAACCGAAGTGTTTTGAGATCTTGGCAACCACCTCGGCAACCGCCTCTGGCTTCGCCGGCTGAGGTGTCTCAATCCTGAGGCGGTCGGTAACGAAGTCACCTTGCGAGATATTGACAATTGCCCCTTTGATTCCAGAACCGCCTATGTCTATGCCAAGGACTTCCATCACAGGCCTCTCGTCACCGCCACAACTACTGGGATTCTACCACAGCGCTATCTGATCTTGTGACAGAATGACGCGCTGCGGTCAAGCGTCATGTGTCTACGGAAGTTGTGAGGTCTATTTAACCTACGTCATCCTACGTTTCCCATGCGGCGTTCGGGCATCGCTCGCCTGCAGCTTGTCTACGGCGACAATCTCGAGTTTAATAACGTTCACAGCAAATATTCTCAGCCCGAACCAAGAGAGCCTGACATGCGTGCAACCGTTACCCTGTTACTCACCTTAATCTGGATGTTGACCGGGAGTTTAGCTTTTGCGCAAACAACATGCCTCCCAGACAATTGTGGTGTATCAGCTGATACAGTCCATGCAAACCGCTGGCCAAATGTCCGTCCGCTTACGGTAGACGACGAGCTCATAGGTGATCGTGACTACCGCAAAATTGAAGGCGAATTCTCCATCTTTTCCGCCCCAGGAAGCGAAGAGAGCGAGCAATTCGGCGACGGCTTTACCTTCGTGACCGTCCAGGAACAGCACGGCGAATGGACGAAAATCGGCGATAACCAGTGGGTCCTCTCCGCCATTTTGAGCGACACCGTGAGTCCGTCGCGCTTCACTGGCGTCATGCTGCCCACAATGGACGCCCTGCCCTATACCGTTGCTTGGACCCTGACCCATCTGCGCGGCGCAAAATCTCCTGGCGGACCGGAGTCAGCCGAGAATTACTTCCGCTATCGTTACACGCGCGTCAACATCTTCGCCACCGTCGAAGTCGACGGCTACGACTGGTATCAGATCGGCCCCAAGGAGTGGGTGCATCAATTCAAGGTCGCGAAAATCTTGCCTGTCGCGAAACCGGAAGACGTTGATACGCACAAGTGGATAAGCGTCGATCTCTATGAACAAGTCGCCATCGCCTACGAAGGCGACGAGCCCGTCTTCGCCACCTTGATCTCATCGGGCCTGGAAGAATGGCCTACCAACGAAGGTATCTTCCACGTTTACGTCCGCTTCACCCGCAAGATGATGAGCGGCTCATTCAACAAGCCAGATTTCTACTACTTGCAGGAAGTGCCATGGACCATGTTCTACGACGATCAGATCGCGCTGCACGGCGCCTACTGGCACGATGGTTTTGGCTATCGTCGCAGTCACGGCTGCGTAAATATGACGATCACCGATGCCCATTGGCTCTTCAACTGGTCACAAAGCGAATACGACTGGAACAATGGCGATCACACGGGACCGGCTGTCTACGTATACTCCAGTGGCGAGTACGACTGAACGGCGTTTCACATATTAGGGCGCCAGCGCATATTCGGCGACGCGAAATCCATCAATGTAACCCGCAACCGCCATCAGTTCGGCGTTCAAAATACTGCATCCAGCCGCGCCCCGTACGGTATTGTGCGATAGCGCGGCGAACTTATAACCAAGAATTGGGCACTCGCGCAGGCGGCCGATGCTAGTCATCATGCCCTCGCCCGCTTGGCGATCCCGGCGCGGCTGTGGCCGGTCAATCTGATACAAGTATTGCAGCGGGAACTCGGGCGCGCTCGGAAGCTCGGGCACTGGCGCGGGCGCTTGATAAGTCTCCCAATCAGCCACTATCGACGGCAGCGCCGGCCGATCCGCCAGTTCCACCGAGACATTAACCAAATGCCCGTCCACAACCGGCACGCGCGTGCATGTCGCGCCAACAATCGTTTGCAACTCGTCGATGCCATCTCCGTTGAAACTGCCCAGCATCTTTCGTGATTCGATTTCCATCTTGTCTTCATCGCCCGGTACATAAGGCACAATGTTGTCGATCATATCCATGGATGAGACGCCGGGATAGCCAGCTCCGCTCACCGCCTGTTCACTCACAAGATGCAGGCGCCGCACGCCATACTTCAATAGTGGCTTCAGCGCCATCACTACCGGCATCACGGTACAATTTGAGTTTGCGATCAGCGCGCCGCTGCTCCAGCCTCGCCCGCGCCGCTGCGCATCAATCAAAGCAATGTGATCGGCGTTCACCTCCGGCAGCATCAATGGCACATCCGGCAGCATCCGATTGGCGGACGCGTTGGTGCAAACGACATGTCCCGCCGCCGCCAACTCAAGCTCACGTGTCTTGGCAGCCTCCTTGGGTAGAGCGGAAAATATCAGCGGCGAATCGAAGGCTTCGTCCAGCGCCTTGACCGTCAGTTCAGCTACCTGGGCCGGCGGATTGTCATCCAACACCCAATGCGCTGCCTCGCCGTAAGCTTTGCCTTCGCTACGGCTTGAGCCAACGACCTCGCTCACCTGAAACCACGGGTGACCGTCCAGCAACTGTATAAAGCGCTGGCCTACAGCGCCAGTCGCGCCCAGGATCGCCACATCGAGTTTCTGCATTGTTCTCCCCTGCCCTACATCCCGACTGCGCCAGATTTCACCGCTGGATACGAACCCAGCATCTTCACGAAAGACGTCAATTGCAGTAATTGCGTCAGCAACTCCTGACAGCGCTGCTCCTGCCAATGGCCCTCGAAATCAAGATAGAAGAGCGGCTCCCACGGCCGATTGCGCCGCGGGCGCGACTCAAGCTTGGTCAGATTCAAATCCCGCTTGGCGAACTCGCCCAAGCACTCGTATAGAGCCGCCGGCCGATTCCGGGTCGCAAACACTATCGACGTCTTGTTGTAATCTGATGGCTCGGGATCCCCATGCCCTAACAGCAGGAATCGTGTGTAATTGAACGGTTCATCTTCGATCTGCTTTGCCAGCAGGTCCAACTTATAAAGCTCTCCCGCCATTGTTGAGGCAATCACAGCCACGTTCGGATCCGGCTCCTCCGCCAGATGTTTGGCAGCGCCGGCGGTATCGTACCAGCCTACCGGATTCAGACCATTTCGCTTCAAGAAGCGCTGACATTGCATCAGCGCTTGTGGATGAGAACGTACATCGCGGACATCTTCCAGGACAGTTCCAGCGTTGGCCAGGAGAGCATGATGTACATGCAAAATGACTTCGGCCTGGATACGTACATCATGGTCGAGCAGCAACTCATAAGCGCCGCTGACCGAACCAGCCAAGGCATTCTCCACCGGCAGCAGACTGAATTCAACATCATTGCGTTGCAGCGCCTTGAACAGGTGAATGATTTCCTGGCAGGGATACGTCTCGACGTCGTCGCCAAAATGCTGTCTAAGCGCGATCTCTGAGTTGGCGCCCGGTATCCCCTGATATGCGACTCGAGGCATCTGCAATCCGCTCTAAACGTCCGAGTTCGGCGAATCATAACCAAATCGCGCAAGATCGTAAAGCATTGAAAAGTGCTCGCATGGTCCAATTCGAGTACAAGACGGCGGATTATGGCAGGACGTGTAGACTGAGCCGCGCCGCGCCGATTCATCGCCCGCGACTAAATTGACGCGAATACGTATAATGTTTTGAGAACGGACCGAAAGACGAGGAGCCCCGATGACCTACGAACCACGATTCGACCCGATGAAGGAGCTTCAAAATCTGGGTGAGCAGATAACGAAGACAGTCGAAAGAGGCATCCGTACGATGACGAGCAGTTCAGAAGAACTTACGCTCGACATGTACGAAGCGGACGGCAATCTTCATATTACTACGCAAGCTATTGACGGAATGGTCAAGAACAGCATTGAGATCAGTCTGGAATCCAACGTGCTTACGATATCACTGCGGACAGAGCCAGAGACGACCCCGACCAACGCCCGCTATCATTTGCAAGAGCGCCGATTTGGCGCAGTGACCCGCAATGTCGAATTGTCAGTGCCGGTCAAGGGGCATGAGGCTCGCGCCAAAGTTGACAGCGGAAGCCGGCTACTCATCTCGCTGCCGATTGACGACAGTGGCTTCGGGAATATCACCGTCACACCTGTGGAATAGAACATTAAAAAAGCGCATTCGCCTGCCTAAAGCCATTTGGCGCGCGCAGCTTTCATTTCGAAGTCAAACCGTCGCAGAAGCGCTTCCTTACTCTCCGCATCCATATAGGACAGTTCAATCGAGCGGCGCGATAGCTGAATCAGTTCATCAATTCCAAGTGCGCATTCTTCGTGCGCCATAATGTATTCGTCGATCAACGTCGATTGATAAAGTATTGGCATGCCAGTTGACAGCGCGACATTGACATCCCGGTCGATTAGCTGACGCAATGGATAATCACCCGCCTTCTTGACCAAGCCCAGTCGCTGCGCGCGGCTTAGCGACAGACATAGCGCAGTCCCATTCTCCGCCAGTAGTTTGAGCATAGCATCGTCCTTGACAATGCCCCAGGCGTCCGTCAAGCGCTGTGGACTAAGCTCCTCCATCGTTTCATGTACGCTGCTTCCGCCTGAATCGCTGCCGGTGCTCACAACAGTATTGATCTCCTTTTTATGCGCGGTATCGAAGGCGCGCCGGAATTGTCCAATCGGCTGCGCGTCTTCCGGTCCCGTCAGCCCCAAGGCAACCACATTGGCCGAGCGCGCCTCCGGGCTGGTCGCCCAGCGAGACACTTCATCACCGGAGCGCGGATTGTCACGAGGGATGCAGAGGATCCAGGCCATGTCGACGTTCCAGCCACGCAGTGCGCGATCCCGCCCATCATTCAGCGCCGCTACAAACGTATCGAAGTTCATATGCGCTGAGCCGACGAAGTCCGGCGGCGCCACCACGATTTCGGCGTATACCACGTTCTGCTTGAAAAGCGCAACGCCGATGTCGTAGACCATCAAAGCAATGTCTTCCGGATACATTGCCCAGCTGCCGGTCTCCCGCGCTATGGCGTCGATCCGCGCATAGTCGGGACGGTCAAACAAAGCAACCCATTCCTCGAAGTCTTCCCGCATAGACGGGACGCCATTCTGCTTGGCAATCATAACCAGGCTTTCCCGCTGCAGCGCACCTGTCAACTGCAGGTTCAACTCTACTTTGGGTATGGCAGTCAAGAATTCACGCAGCGACATCAATTTTTCTCAGTATTCTCCCGGCAGTGTCGGTTTCTACAAATGGCCGCTGCCAGTTGGCGTTTCCGGCGGTTCGCGGCATGGTCCAACCGCTTAGGCCCGGTCAAGACCTAGGCTGGACCTTTTCCCTACTCGACCAAGCTCGTCACGATACTCAATCGCCGCCTGAATGAACGCCGAAAACAGCGAATGCGGGCGATTGGGGCGGCTGAGGAACTCCGGATGGAATTGGCAGCCAAGCATGAATGGATGATCTTGCAACTCAGAGATTTCCACCAGAATACCGTCAGGGCTCAAACCGCTGAAGCTGACGCCATTAGCGGCGAAAATCTCACGATAGTTATTATTGAACTCAAAGCGATGGCGGTGACGCTCTAGCACTTCCTCAGTCCCATAGGCATGCGCCGCGGCAGAATTCGGCTGCAGCACGCATGGGTATTCACCGAGGCGCATTGTGCCGCCCATGTCTGTAATCGCGCGCTGCTCCAGCATCAGGTCGATAACCGGATGCGGCGTGCTGACGTCAAACTCGGAACTGTTGGCATCCTCAAGGCCCAAGACATTCCGCGCATATTCGATGCACATGACCTGCATCCCCAGGCAAAGACCAAGGTACGGCACCTTTTGCTCCCGCGCGTATTTCGCCGCCTCAACCTTGCCTTCAATGCCTCGATATCCGAAGCCTCCCGGCACAATGATGCCATCCAGCTCATTCAACTCGTCGAGACGCTTGCCCTTTTCAAGCTCGCCGGAATGAATCCAGCGTATCTCGACATCTTGATCAAGCTGAACGGCCGCGTGCACAATCGATTCCTTCACCGACATATAGGCGTCACGCAGTTCGACATACTTGCCAACAATGCCAACGCGCAGCTTGTCCTTCACCGCGCGACACTTGCCCACAATATCTTGCCATTCATGAAGGTCCGGCGGCCCCGCCTCGAGTCGGAAGCGATTAAGAATAAAGTCGCCCAGGCCGGTCTCCTCGATCATCAACGGCACGGCGTAGATGTTGTCCGCTGTCTCTAAAGGTATGACCGCGTCTTCGTCAACGTCACAGAATAGCGCGATCTTGTTGACGATCTCCTTGTTCACAGGAAAATCAGTCCTGGCGATAATGACATTCGGCTGAATGCCGATGCCACGCAGTTCGCGTACGCTATGTTGCGTCGGCTTGGTCTTCAATTCGTCTGTCGCCCCGATATGCGGCAAAAACGTCACATGCACGTACAAGGTATCGCGCCGCTTCAATTCGGTGCGCAATTGCCGCAGCGCTTCAAGAAACGGCAAACTCTCGATATCTCCGGCCGTGCCACCAACTTCTACAATGACCACATCGGCGTTAGTTCGTTTTCCCAACAGCTTGATGCAGCGTTTGATCTCATTCGTAATATGCGGCACCACCTGGATCGTCCCGCCCAGATAGTCGCCCTTGCGCTCTTTTTCGATCACAGTCAGATAGACCTGCCCCGCCGTGATATTCGACAGCCGGCTCACATGCTCATCGACAAAGCGCTCGTAATGTCCCAGGTCGAGATCTGTCTCGGCTCCGTCAGAAGTGACAAATACTTCGCCATGCTGATATGGGCTCATCGTCCCCGGATCAACATTCAGATAAGGATCCAGCTTTTGGATGGCGACCTTCAATCCGCGCGCCTTCAAGATGCGACCGATCGCCGCAACCGTCAGCCCCTTGCCGACCGAACTGACCACTCCACCAGTGCAAAAGATATACTTTGGTCTCACAGCTCTCCGCCCATCCCTATTCGCGTTCAATTATGCACGCGCACTTTCCAGTCGCATTTATCTAGTTCAACTCGCGCAGGTCGGACACAGTTCGCCACATGTCCAAATACACCAGCCCGAGTTTCGCCTCATCAGCGGCAAGCACGCACAAGACTGAACTTTCATCCACCGTCATCAAAACGGCATAACCCTCTTCGCCTTTAATCGTCACCTGATCGAGTGGTCCACGTCCCAACTCGTCCGCTATCCGCTCGCCCAGCGCCAACATCGCCGCAGACATCGCCCCCAGTCGCTCATCTTCCAGCTCTTCAGCCATCGAGCGCGCAATGATCAAACCCTCTATGCTGACGACGGCCGCGACTTCAATATCCGGTGAAATCGTCCGTAACCTGTCTAGCTGCTTGATTACACCGTCCGTCCTTGAAGCGATCACGGGTCACCTTCCCACCCACGCGACAAACTCGCCCGTCATGCCTGTCCAATACCAATACTCGCCTATACCTAGACCCCGATTTCAGGTGCTAATTTGTGACGCTGGACTTCGGGCAGAAACACTCGGCGTGCAAAATTGCCATATAGCATCTTGCTGAGATTCATTATACTTGTTGCGCCAGAGTCGACAAGCCATGCTCATAGGGAATCCCAAACGAAGGGTTGGCGCAGGCTGTCATTTGGCTGCATTTGGCTATACTAATATCAGATATGTTCGTGCAACTGGACGCAACTGAATGAGTGAACAATACAGAACGACCCGCCGTACCGCGCAGGCCGGGCAAACTCTGGCGACGGTTCAGGAAATCGCCGAACGCATAACCAGCAGCGTCGGCCAGGTCATATTGGGAAAGTCCAACGAGATCAGACTGACGACGCTTGGCCTGCTCTGCCGCGGCCATATCCTTTTGGAAGACATTCCCGGTGTCGGCAAGACCATGCTGGCGAAGTCACTCGCTCGCGCCGTCGGCTGCAGTTTCAACCGGATCCAGTTCACGCCCGATATGCTGCCCTCCGATATCACCGGCGTTTCGATTTACAACCCCAAGACCCGCGAATTTGAATTCCGTCCCGGCCCGATCATGGCGCAAATCGTCTTGGCTGATGAGATCAACCGCGCCACACCAAAGACCCAGTCCGCCCTCCTCGAGGCCATGGAAGAGAGCCAGATGACTGTGGACGGCGTCACCTACCGCCTCAGCAATCCCTTCCTCATTATGGCAACTCAAAACCCAATCGAATATGAAGGCACATTCCCCTTGCCGGAAGCCCAGCTCGATCGCTTTCTCATCCGCATTCAAATCGGCTATCCCCAGCCGCCCGACGAACTCAGGATCCTCGCCTCGCAGCAATATCAGCACCCGATACAAAATCTTCAACAGGTGGTCTCTCTGCAGGAACTGCTCTCCGCACAGCAGCAGATCAAGGACGTTTACGTCGCTAATGAAGTCCAGCAATATATCATCAACTTGATTACCGCGTCACGGCGGCATCCTGACGTCTACCTGGGCAGCAGCCCCCGCGGCTCGCTGGCCCTATTCCGGACTGCACAGGCGCGGGCCGCCATGACCGGGCGCGACTTTGTCATTCCCGATGACGTCAAAGCCCTTGCCGAAGTCACCCTGGCCCACCGCATCATCGTCGGCCCGGCCGCGCGCATCAAAAACATCACGTCCCGCACCGTCGTTCAGGACATACTCCAAAATACTCCCGTCCCCGGGTCATCCGTGCGCTAACGTCTTATGCCCGGCCGCCGCAACGCACTCTACATGCTGGCGATTATCAGTCTACTTGCCGGGCTATTCACCGGCCGGGCTGAAATCTTCAACATTGCCTACCTGATCGGCGCAGTCATGCTGCTGTCGCTGCTTTGGACCTGGCTTTCCCTACGCGGGATCGCCCTGCGTCGTACAACGCGGGCGCGCCGCTCCCAGGTTGGGCGCGTCTTCGCTGAGTCATTCGCCGTCCGCAAGACCGGCATCCTGCCTAAACTCTGGCTGGAGATACGCGATCACTCCAACCTGCCCGGCCACCACGCCAGCCATATCGTGCCCACTCTTCTCGGCAAACGTAATTACACCTGGGAAGTCGAAACAATCTGCGCCGCGCGCGGGGAATTCCAACTCGGACCGCTAACCGTCATTAGCGGCGATCCCTTTGGCTTATTCCGTTCGCCGCGCCGCGTCGGCGCCACCGACAGTGTGATGGTCTATCCCATGACCGTTGAACTGAACCGAGTCGAATTGCCGGTTGGTTTCCTCTCCGGCGGTGATGCCCAGCGCCAACTGACCCACCAGGTCACGACCAACGCCAGCAGCATCCGCGACTATGTGCCCGGAGACAGCATCAACCGCATCCATTGGCGCTCAACCGCCCGAACTGGCGACATCATGGTTAAGGAATTCGAGCTTGATCCGCTGGTCGATATCTGGCTCTTCAGCGATTTTTCAGCCGCTTCACTAGTCGAGGATCCCGCTTTCAAGCGGGCCAGCCGCTATAGCAGCTACATCCCCTCACCCGTACGCATCCCGCCATCCACCGAGGAGTACGGCGCTATCATTGCGGCGTCGCTTGCCAAATACTTCATAGATGATGAACGCGTCGTAGGCTACGCCGCGTACACACCTCACCGACAAATCTTCGCGCCGGATCGCGGTAACCGACAGTTGACGCGGATCTTTCAGGCGCTGGCAGTTGCGCGCAGCACGTCCAATCTCTCCCTGCGAGAAGTGCTCTCACTGGAAACTCACCAGTTCATGCGTGGCACCACCGTCATGATTATCACATCGTCCTTGCAGCAGGAATGGCTTCACGAAGCCCAAGTTCTCATACGCCGCGGGATCCGTCCCATCTGCGTCTTCATTGACCCTCAAACCTTTAACGCCCAGTTGGATTCGAGCAGCTTCCGCGGTATGCTGCAATTGGCCAAGATTCCTACCATTCGGGTGGGAAAGGACGATGACATCGCCGCCGCCCTCGAACAGAGACCCGCTTAGCTATTGATGGACAAGGGCCAACCGTATGACTGAAACATACGATGCCATAGTGATTGGCGCGGGCGCTATGGGCAGCGCCGCAGCATATTACCTGAGCAGGCGCGGACAAAGGGTTCTTCTGCTTGAGCAGTTTGAACTGGATCACCGTATGGGCAGCTCCTACGGCTACTCGCGTATCATCCGCTACTCATACGATCATCCGGAATATGTCGAGTTGATGCGCGATACATTTCCGCTTTGGTTCGAGCTTCAAAACCTCCTGGGCGAGACACTTTATGTTCAAACTGGCGGCATCGATTTCGGGCCCGCCGACGATCCCACCTTCCTCGCAACTGTTGCGGCAGTGAAGACCAGCGGCATCAGCCACGACTTGCTCTCGCCGCAGGCCGCGCAACATCGCTTCCCCCAGTTCAGTTTTGCTGATGACTTCGCGGTACTCTATCAACCGGACAGCGGATTCATCGCCGCATCCAAAGCCGTCTTGGCGCACCTCAAGCTGGCTCGCGAAAACGGCGTAGTTATCAGGGGCAATGTCATCGTACGGAACATCCTGGTCCGGTCCGACGCAGTTGAACTCGAGACTACGCGCGGTGCAGTCGCTGCCGGCAAGCTGGTCATCACAGCGGGCGCCTGGGCGAAATCATTGCTCAATCAGACCGGCATAAACTTGCCGCTTCTGCCATTGCGCTGTCAATTGAATTTCATGGCGCCGGCCGATATGGCTCAATACGAAGCGGAGCGCTGCCCAGTCTGGATCGCCCATGTCAGCGGGCTCTTTCCCGAATCGGTATACGGTATTCCCTCGCACGACGCCTCCGGCTTCAAGATCGCCTTTCATGGCGGCTCGGAAGCGCGTCACCCAGCAGAAATCAGCCGCGAACCCGATGCAAGCAATGTCGATGCCTTGCGCCCTTTCATGCAGACGCACATCCCGGGAATCGCTGCCGCGCCCGTACGCGAAAGCCGCATCTGCCTTTACACCACGACGCCGGACGAGCACTTCATCGTCGATGCCCATCCCGAATTCAAGCATGTTGTGATCGGCGCCGGCTTCAGCGGACACGGCTTCAAATTCAGCACGATCATCGGCAAGATACTGACCGACATCGTGCTGGAAGGTTCCACGCCGCACAACGATCAGCTATTTAAGATCGACCGCTTCCTGTCTTGATCGTCCACCAGTCGAATTCGCCGACGCGGTCGAATCGATTTGTCGCGAGAAGTTTAACTGCGCCTTCGTCGGACTGCGGCAGAACCGCGCCGATGCGTGACATGCCCCCGTCGTACGCGAGTCTTCTGGCTTCGTCTATCGCAGATTTCCTTATTCCGCCTTCCAGCCAGATCCCGCTATAGGTCAATGTCTCGACCGGTATCAGATATGCTTCAGAAGTATTGCTTGCTTCCCCTGTAACCACTCCTTCAAGCGATTCAGTGGCTTCCATATCGGCGCCCCCCCAAACCTGCGCGTCCGTCACAAATAATACGTGACGCGTCGGATCCCGCCTGAAGCCCCGTGACCGGCATAGCCTTTGCATCGCCGCATTGCGCGAGGCGACGAGTGTACGGATCACGTCAACTTTCGCCGATGCGGCCGCTTCTATACTGGCGTCCACCAACACCGCACCGATTCCGCCGCCGCGGGCATCCTGAGCGACCGCCAGCAAATCCAGTTCAAAACGCAGCCTGCCGGATCCCGAGCGCGTCAGGAAGTTCCCGACAAATCCGACCACTCGATCATCGCTCTCAGCGACGAAGTTGTCGCTCTGCCTCAGCACCCGCGCGACACGGCCCGATTCCTCGTTGATTCTCTCGCCGAAGGCTTCCAGAACAATTGCCGCAATGGCAACCGCATCATGCGGCGTCGCTCTGCGGATGACTACGCTCATTGATTTTTCAACCTGCTAGGCACATAATGACCGACACGTCCCGCCCGATTCTGGCTAGCTTCGACGATACGACTTGGAACACACAAGACAACTCCGCAAGCGCAGCCTGTATGTGATCGCCTTCGTCAGCGGTATGACAACCCTGGCGATCGAACTATCGGCATCAAGGCTGCTGGGCAATGTCTTCGGCAACAGCAACCTGGTTTGGGCCAATGTCATCGGTCTGATGCTGCTGTACTTGACGGTCGGCTACTTCCTTGGCGGCCGCCTGGCGGATCGCTTTCCGCGCGTCGATGTGCTACTGCAAGTCATTCTGTGGGCGGCTTTCCTCAGCGCCCTAATCCCGCTCTTAGCGCGCCCCATCATAACACGAGCGGCACAAGCTGTATTTGGCGCCGAGGCGGCCGTCGCCCTCGGTTCCTTCGTCGTAATCCTGCTCCTGTTCTCGCTGCCGGTGACGCTTCTGGGCACCGTGTCGCCATTCGTGATTCGCCTGGCGGTGACTGATCTCGCGAACAGCGGTAAGGTCGCCGGCCAGGTCTACGCCATAAGCACACTCGGCAGCTTGTTCGGTACTTTCCTGCCGGTGCTCATCACTATTCCCGAAATCGGCACTGCGCGCACCTTTCTCCTCTTCTCCGGCATCCTGTTTGCGGTTGGCTCCGCCGCTCTGTTCTCCCTCAATGCGCGTCGCGCCCTGCTCTACCTGATTATGCTCGTTGTCATCGCGCTTCTCGCGACTGAGTCGCTTGCCGGTCCGCTGCGTCCCGCCGCAACTGGATCAGAACTGCTATATGACGGCGAAAGCGCTTACAACTATATTCAAGTCCAGGAAGACGCCGCCGGCTACCGTTATCTCTATCTCAACGAGGGGCAAGGCGTCCACAGCCAATGGCACGAGACCGAAATCTTCTATGACGGCACTTGGGACTATTTCCTGGCCGCGCCCTATTTCAACGAGCCGCCGTTTCGCGCCGACCGGGTCGAATCTCTCCTGCTGATTGGTCTGGCCGCGGGCACGATCCCGCGCCAGCATAGCGCTGTCTACGGCGACATTCCCATCACTGGAATCGAGCTGGATCCGGAGATCGTTGCCGTTGGCGCCAAGTACTTCGACATAAACGCGGTATCCATGCCGAATCTTAGGACCCGGGTTGGCGATGGCCGTTTCCTGCTCAGCCAGACCAAGGGGCCTTTCAGCGTCATCGGCGTAGACGCCTACCGCCCGCCCTATATCCCCTGGCATCTGACCACAGTTGAATTCTTTAGCGAGGTCAAAGCGCGTCTCGCAGCTGAGGGCGCTGTCGCCGTCAACGTCGGCCGTACCGACACCGACCGCCGTTTGGTTGACGCGCTGTCTAGCACTTTGCTGCAAGTCTTTCCCAGCGTGCACGCGATTGACGTGCCGCAGTCCTTCAATACGATCCTGGTCGCGACCGTCCAGCCGACCACGGCGGACAACCTGCACGCAAACACGGCGCGCCGCATAGATTCCGTCGATCCACGGCTCTATGAAATACTGGAAGGCGCCGCCGACGCAATCGTGCCCCTCGGCAGGAGCGAAATCGTTTTCACCGATGACCGAGCGCCGGTTGAGCGCCTCGTGGATTCGATTGTGCTCGACTTTCTGTTAGCGGGCCGCGCCGACGAATTACGGCTGGAAAATGACTAGCGGGCGCCTGATTCGGCAAGTCTTGCGCTGGTTCATCGCGTTGGCGGTTCCGTTCCTGCTTGTCATGGCGAGCCTTCGTCTGCTGCTGAGCTATGAATTCCTCCGAATTGAATATGTTCGTCCCGGATTCCCGGCGGACGACTACGGTTTTACCACTGCGGACCGCCTCCAATACGGGATGCACGCGATTGGCTTTCTATTCAGCGCCGCAGGAGTAGAAGACTTAGCCCGTATCCGGTTGCCAGAGGACAAGTGCTGGCAGCCCGCAGGCGGCGCACCGGATTGTGCGCTGTTCAATGCGAGAGAACTGATCCATTTGGAAGACGTCAAAAGCATCTTGGGCTCCAGTTTTTCCCTCGCCATAATCTGGCTGTTCAGTGCCATTCTTTGCCTGCTCGTCACCGCTAACGGCCAATTAGCTGTCATTTATCGCACTGAGATTCTGACTGGCTTGCGACGCGGCGCACACTTGACGCTTGCGATGATACTGGCGCTCACCGTGTTGGCGGCTGCCATCTGGAACCGGGCGTTCGACGCCTTCCACGAGCTGTTTTTCGCCACGAGCACTTGGCGCTTTCCGTTCTCCGATAGCCTTATTCGCCTGTATCCCGAACAGCTCTTCGTGGATGCCGCCTTTGCAATCGCCGTTTTCTCGGCTGCCTCCGCGCTGCTGATTCTGGGCGCGTTGAGACTTTGGGAGCGGCGCTAGTCCTCGACACAGGCGCCACGCGCTGCGGGCGACACAAGAGAATCAAGCCGATTTCGATGCGATAGAATCTGACATATATCCGAGTCCTTATCGTAAACGCAGGCGAACGCCGGACGATGTAATGGTTGTTGCAAAGAGGCCGGGCGCGCTTGCCGCACGATCCGGAGGACATATCAGCGTTTTGTGAGAGTTTTATTGGAGAGCGAAACATTTTTTGTCCAACAAAACTCGTATTGAGTGACCAGTAACGTGGTCGCTGTCAGCGAGATATTCCTTTGTTAAGGCGCACGTAGAATCAGTGTAGCACAGATAGCGAAGTCATAGGAGAACAAATGTTCACGTATAGGTGAAATTGGTCCATGAAATCTGATACGGCAATTTGGGCGGTGCAGATAAGGATTGAAGCGGGCGACAGCAAATCAGTCCCTCAGTAGCGGGCAAGCCTTATCGCCGCGCTTATCAGGTTATTCGCAGCAAGTCACGGCTAAGAACTTGAGAGTCACGCTGGTTTTGGGTTAAAGTCTGTTCTTCTTGGTCGAGGAGGCTTTATTGATGGCGAATGCTGACAAGAACACCGGTTCAGTACTTTCGAGGCGGCAATTCATGCGCATAGCCGCTGGCTTGGCATCAGGAACTATCCTCGGGGGTGGCCTGTCAACGCTGGCGCATTCGGGAGACAGGAAGGTCTCGTCGACCGCGAGCCGGGCCCGCGTCATTCGACACGTTCATACCAACGAGCGGAAGATATGCTTGAGCTTCGACGATATGTGGAGCGAATTCTACGCATTGCGGATCTGCCGCGACTACCATCGCCTCAACATACCCTTGACGCTCTTTCCGGTCGGCTTGGCCGTGCGCAACAATCTTGTCCGACCCCATGAAGGCTACGAAAATATGTACGCTCGCATACGCGACATGGGGCATGAATTTGGCTGTCATCTCCATACACACCGAGACATCAGGGATTTTAGTTTGCAGCAACTGATCGACGAAGAGATGGAGCCGTCCTTGCAAGTGATGCGGCGCGCGCTTGGCTCTGATTTCAAGCCGATCGGAATCCGTCCGCCGTATGGCGTGGTTACTGATGCCTTGAAGGAGTTATCAGTGAAGTATGGCTTTCCGTTGATTCTCTGGGGGCTGGATTCCCAAGATTCTATATGCACGTCGAACTGCAAGGATGACAGCCCGGATGACTGCGCAACGACCAATGAGATTTATTCGAGCATCTGGATCCAGGATTTGTATGGCGCGCTGTGCCCTAAATCAAGTTGCGAGGATAGATGTGTCGATGTAATTCTGAAGAGCTACGAAACGTATATGCGGCCCGGCACGATCATATTGCATCATGTTCTTAAAGCTTCTTATTTGGCGATCAAGCCAACCGTGGCATTTCTTCGCGACTGGAATCTACAGCCGGTCCGGCTGAGTGAATTGCTCACTTATGGTTAGCGCGGGAGTTTACTGCAAAAGAGTTTGCGGGCGGCCCGAGGGTCGCCCCTACGTTTTGCCCAGCTTGTCGCGGCGCGCAGGAGCGGGCGAAAGCGTTTGAGCATTCAATTATTTCTCAGCTTGTACTAAGCTACGGACATTGTCATACCAGCGGACTCGCAAGGTTGAGAAGGAGAGCAGAAAATGACGATTCGCGTCGGCATTAATGGTTTCGGACGAATTGGCCGCCAAGTGCTGAAGGCGATGCTTGAGCGCTATTCTGAGGACGTGGAAGTGGTCGCCTTCAACGATTTGGGCGACTTGAACACGATGGCGCACTTGTTCCGGTACGACTCCAACTACGGCGTGTACCTCGGCACGGTTGAAGTGACTGACGGCGCGCTGATCGTGGATGGCAATGAGATCAAGGCGCTTTCGGAGCGCGACCCGGGTCAGTTGCCTTGGGGCGAATTGGGCGTGGATGTCGTCATTGAGAGTACCGGAATATTTCGCGACAAGGCGAGCGCCTCCAAGCATATCGCCGCGGGAGCCAAGAAAGTCATCATTTCAGCGCCGGCCAAGGGCGAGGACATCACGATTGTTCTGGGCGTCAATCAAGACAAGTACGATCCGGCGTCGCATCATGTGCTATCCAACGCGTCATGCACGACCAACTGCCTGGCGCCGCCGGCGAAGGTGGTTAATGACGCCTTCGGCATTCAGCAAGGTTTCATGACGACGATTCATAGCTATACCACCGACCAGCGGATTCTCGACCTGCCCCACTCCGATTTGCGTCGGGCGCGGGCGGCAGCCGTGAATATCATTCCGACGAGCACGGGCGCGGCTCAGGCGGTGGCTCTGGTCGTACCGGAGCTGCAGGGCAAGTTTGATGGTATGGCCGTTCGCGTGCCCACTCCGACCGGATCCTTGGTCGACTTCGTGGCCAGCGTCGAGCGCGTGCCGAGCAAAGAAGAACTGATTGATTCTCTCGAAGAAGCGGCGGCAGGGCCGATGCGCGGCTACATGGATGTCTCGCATGAGCCGCTGGTATCGATTGACTACGTAGGCAATCCACATTCGAGCATCATCGACGCCCTGGCGACAGATGTGGCGGGCAACCTGGTCAAAGTCATCACCTGGTATGATAATGAATGGGGCTATTCCTGCCGGACGGCCGACCTGACCAAGTTTGTCGGCGACCGCCTTTAAGATCAATTGATGTGCACATGTCAAGGCGAGGCTGATTCCCTCGCCTTTTTTGTGTGGTGGGAGATAAAACGACATGAACAAGATGACCGTGCGTGATATCGACCTGGCGGGCAAGCGCGTGCTGATGCGGATGGATTTCAATGTGCCCCTGGAGAACGGCCGAATCACGGACGATACGCGGATCACCGCTGCCCTCCCGACCATCAACTATATTCTGAAACAGAAGCCAAAAGTGATCGTCCTGATGTCGCATTTGGGGCGCCCGAAGGGTGAAAGACTGCCGGAGATGTCTTTGGCGCCTGTCACGGGGGCGCTCGCGGACCAGCTCGGCCGGGATGTCGCCTTCGTCGATGATTGCATCGGCAGCGAAGTTACAAAAGCGATTGCGGCAACCCCGGCCGGCGGCGTGATACTGCTCGAGAACACGCGCTTTCATCCTGGCGAAACTAAGAATGATGCCGTATTTGCTGAGCAGTTGGCGTTGCATGGCGATATATTCGTCAACGATGCCTTCGGCACGGCGCATCGGGCGCATGCCTCCAATGTCGGCGTGGCAGCGCATCTGCCGGCTGTGGCTGGCTTGCTGCTGGAAAAGGAAATCGACTATCTGGCTAGGGCGCTGGAGGAGCCGAAACGGCCATTCGTGGCGATCCTGGGCGGCGCGAAAGTATCCGGCAAGATTGATGTGATCGACGCGCTACTGGGCAAAGTGGACACGCTGCTGATCGGCGGCGGGATGGCGAATACGTTTTTCGCGGCGCAAGGGCGGGACATGGCGGACTCGCTGGTGGAGCTGGAGGCGCTGGATATCGCGCGCAAGCTGCTGGGGACGGCGGGCGACAAGTTGCTACTGCCGCTCGACCAGCGCATTGCCGATGATTTCAGCGACGATGCGGATCAGTCAATCATCAGCGCCGACATGGATCTGCCGCCGGGTTGGCAGTCACTGGACATCGGTCCCGCCACTGTCGAAGCATATTTAGAAACACTTGCTGGCGCGAGAACGATCGTCTGGAATGGCCCAATGGGCGTTTTCGAGATGCCGAGTTTCGCTACTGGCACGGTAGGTGTTGCGAAGGTCTTGGCGGAGCTGACAGAGCGCGGCGCCATCACGATCATCGGCGGCGGTGATTCGGCGGCGGCGGTGGAACAAGCGGGATTGGCGGGACAAATGTCACATATTTCGACCGGTGGCGGCGCCAGCCTTGAACTGCTGGAAGGCAAAGAATTGCCCGGCATCGCTGCTCTGGCAGACAGCTAATCGGTGAATCACGCTTACCGAAAGAGGTTAACGAGAAGATCGCTGATAGAATTGCTGGTATAGATTAACCAAAAGAGGGAGCGGACCATGGTGCGAACGCCGATCATCTGCGGCAACTGGAAAATGAATAAATCGCCGGACGATGCAGTTGAATTTGTGCGGGAGCTCGCGCCAAAGGTGGACCAGTTCCACAATGTCGAGCGAGTGGTCGCGCCCACTTTTCTCGCGCTGACCGCGGTCGCGGAGACGCTTAAGAGGTCCGCGCTCAAGGTGGCGGCGCAGGACGGGCACTGGGAAGCAGATGGCGCCTATACTTCGGATATATCCGCCGAGATGCTGCGTCCCTATGTCAGCTACGTCATCATCGGTCACTCCGAGTGCCGGGCCTATCTAAACGAAACTGACGAGCAGGTGAATCGCAAGGCGAAGGCGATTCTGGCTTGCGGCTTGCGCCCGATAATCGCTGTAGGCGAGAGCCTGGCGCAGAACGAAGCTGGTGAGACAGTCGACTTTGTTCGCTCTCAAATCAGCGCAGCTCTGGATGGCATCAGCGCCAGCGACATGGCGGACGTGGTCATCGCCTATGAACCGATCTGGGCGATCGGCACTGGGAGGAGCGCGAGCGGCGAGGTGGCGGACACGATCATCAAGTCAGCTCTGCGCGATACCGTGCGCGCGCTTTACGATGACGATACTGCCGATGGCATCCGCATTCAATATGGCGGCAGCGTGAAGCCTGGCAATATGGAAGAATTCATGGCGCAGCCGAATATCGATGGCGCATTGGTCGGTGGCGCGTCCTTGCAGGTCGAAGACTTCACGGCGCTGGTCGAAATCGCGGCGCGAGTCAAGGGAAAATGATCTGAGAGAGTTGGATTTCCTCGCCCTGGCATTTCTGCTTGGGCTGCTCTTCCTTCTTTTCCGCCAGACCGAGCGCTGGCTGCATCAGCATATATTCAAGGTCGGCTGGCTGCTGAGCAACAGCTTTCCCGCAACGACAATCGTCTATTACATCATATTCCTGCCCGGCATCGTTCTGCATGAACTGGCGCTTTGGCTGGCGGCTGGTGTGCTCAATGTGCGCGCAGAAGGCTCGATTGGCTTTCCTGAGCCGCAGGAGATTGGCGAACTGCGCCTGAACTTCGTGCGGCTGGCTGACGGTACTGGGCGCGTCAGGCGGCTTATCATCAGGATATGTCCGGTCCTGGCTGGCATGGCTGCGCTTTGGGCGATCGCTCTTCACGTTTTCCAATGGGAGACCTTGCTGGCGCTTGCAGGAGAGGGCTCGCTTGACGGTTGGGCCAGAGCGCTGGCGTCGCTGACAAGAACTGCTGATCTGTGGCTGTGGTTCTATCTGGCTTTTGTCGTCGCAAATACTATGTTTCCCACACTCGCCGCTCGCTCAGACAAGCGCGAGAAAGCGATCGTTCTTTTCACCGCGCCATTGCTGGCCTTCGGCTTGTGGCGCCTCGCTAGAATCGCCAATCCCGCCAGCGCCGGATCGATCGAAGCGCTGATGGGCAGCCTTGGATTGGTCGTCGGGCAGATCGCAGCCCTAAACCTATGCGCCGTTGCTGTTTTGGGGACGGCGGAGGCCTTGATCGAGCGCATCACAAACCGGAGCGCCGCCTTTCGTGACGGCAAAATGATCACGATGTCGCGTGAGGAGGCGCGGGAGTTCAGGCTGAATCAATACCGCGAATCGCGAGCGTCCCAAGCCGCGACCAACAAGCCTCGGTCCGCGCCGTCCTTGAGTTCCATCTACGACATAAAGTTGCCGATACCGGGACCTCCAGGCCGAGAGCCGGTGAGCCGCAGCGCCGTCTCTGTCATCAACCTTGACAGCGCTAGAGACGCTCCGCCAATAGCTGCTGCGGATTCGACCGAGGCATCGGGTCCAGTGAAGCCGGAACCCACGGTCGAGCCGGGACGAACAGCCGGTAACGGCGAGGAAGACCCCTCAGTCATCCGCCCGAAGGATCATGAGGACGCGCCATTCGATCGTCCATTTGTAGCCAAGGTTTCGCCAGGCAGTCCCCACCAGGATTGGCGGACGGAAACCGGTACGGCGGGAGCGGAGCCCTTCGCGCGTCCCTTTGTCATGGCATCCCGCGGGAATCGTGACGAAGACGAAGGTACGGCGGGCGAGTTGACAGCGAGCGAAAGCAAAGCTGAGGCTGATGGCCCCTCCAGTCAAAAATCGGCTAAACCTGAACCTGTCAAAGCCGTTAAGAGACCAAACCGCACTCGGCCGGCGCCGACGCCGTCACAGCGCGAACAAGGCGTATCGCGGGGAGCGAAAGATGCTGAAGACACTGAGCTCGAGTACGAAGCATTTGACGACGATCGTCCCTTCGACGACGCTGCTGAAACATACGATGAGGCGCGCTAGATTACTTGAGGGCGGAGTTGCGGCCCAAGGCGATGAAGCCGATAGCGATGCAGATCAGCATGACAGCGAAAGCGATGAATTTGAACATTTCGCTGGTTGTCACCAAGGTCAGGAGACCAAAAAAGGCACAGAAGGCATAATAGGAGAGGGCTAACTGGCGTGGACTTAGCATGCCAGAATCGAGCAATCGAAAATGCAGGTGACCGCGATCGCCTCGGAAAGGGTTGTTCCCATGGCGAATTCGGTTGACCATCTGCCAGCCCAGGTCCATCAGCGGCAAGCCCATAACCAGAAGGATTGTCGCCATCTTGGCGCCTCCGATGATGCTCAGCGTGCCCAAGGCGTAGCCGAGGAACCAGGCGCTCCCGCCCATATAGACACGCGCCGGATAGAAGTTGTGGATGAGGAAACCAAGCAGGGCGCCGGTCAGAGCCAACGGCAGCAGGCTGACGCTCGTCTGAGGCGGCTGCTGCACAAACGCGCTGTTGATGAAGAGTACAATTGCGGCAATCAGCCCGATGCCCGCCGCCAAACCATCCGACCCATCGAGCAAGTTTACCGTATTCATCATCAGGACAAGCCAGAATAGCGTCAGCGCCACCGTGATCACGGGAGACCATGGGTCGGTCTGTGCGCCGGTCAAAGGGTTGTTGAAGAATTCGATAAATATCTGAAAGGCAATAGCGACAGCCGAGGTCAACGCCTGGCCGATGAAAATCTGAATATAGTTGAGATCAAAAATATCGTCGGCGATGCCCAAAGCCGCTATTACCGTGCTACCGATAAGAAGACCGGCCAGCCGAGTAATCTCGTTGGGATCTTGCCTTTCGACGGCGACCAATTGAGCCATGATAATGCCGACGATGAAGCCGAAGAAAATCGCCAAGCCGCCCATCTTTGCCATGGGCGTTGGTTCCTGCCGACGGCCGCCGGGCACGGAGATAATCCCAAAGCGATAACTCAACAATCGCGCCAGCGGGATTGCCAGCAGCGCAGTCGCCAAAGCGGCATTGAATACGATAACAAAGGCAAAGAGGGTTAACATCAGGTGCCAAACATGCGATCGCCGGCGTCGCCCAAGCCAGGCACGATAAAGCCAATATCATTGAGGCGCTCGTCCAATTCCGCGACGTGCATCTGTACATCCGGATGCGCGGAAGACAGCGCTTCCACACCCTCCGGCGCCGCTAGGATCCCGACAAATTTAATGCGCTTTGCGCCCCAACGCTTGAGGATGTCTACAGTCGCAATTGCCGAGCCGCCGGTCGCCAGCATGGGATCGAGAACGAGGCAAAGCTGGACGGTCGGTTCGGCTGGCAGCTTGTTGTAATATTGCACCGGGCGCAGGGTTTCCTCATCGCGATACAAGCCGATATGCCATACTTGGACATTCGGCAGCAACTCCTGAATGCCGTCGACCAGACCAAGTCCGGCGCGCAGTATCGGCACGACGCCAATAACCTCGCTCGATAGCCAGCCTTGAGCCTCCCCCATCGGCGTGTTGACGGTCGCCGCTTCCAACGCCAGATCATGGGTCGCTTCGTAGCATAGAAGCAGCGCCAGCTCCCGCACTAGTTCACGAAACTTCCGATGGTCGGTGGCCCTGTCCCGCAGAAGCGTAAGTTTGTGCTTTACCAGCGGATGGGTGGAAACTTGCAGGTTGGCAGACATAGGGCGCATGTCCTTTCGCGGTCGGCTCACTACCTAGTTTACGGATTGAGGGGCGCTGTGTAAAGCAAGCATTGAAACAGCTAGTCCCTCGTCTATACTCAGCAGCGGGCAAGTTGCACTGGATTCGCGCACATGAGTGACGACGGGCGGGTTGTCAGCGGCCAGCGGCCGAAAAGCGAGCGGGAGAATTTTGCCTTGCGTCCTCAGCGGTTGGCTGACATGCTTGGCCAGGATCGCGTGCGCGAGAATCTCAGCATCATCATTGATGCCGCCGCCGCGCGGGAAGAACCGATCGACCACATCTTGTTTTATGGTCCGCCGGGCTTGGGCAAGACATCGCTGGCCTATGTGATTTCGAATGAGATCCGCGGCAATATCCGTGTCACCGCCGGACCAGCGATCGAACGCGCGGGTGACCTCGCCGCCATTCTGACGCATCTGAAAAAAGGTGACATCCTCTTTATCGATGAGGTTCATCGCTTGGGCAAGGCGGTGGAGGAGATCCTCTATCCGGCGATGGAAGACTTCGTTCTCGACATAGTCGTAGGCAAAGGACCCGCCGCGAAGACACTGCGATTGAATCTGCCGCGCTTCACTGTGATTGGCGCAACAACACGGCTGGCGCTGCTGGCGGGCCCCCTGCGCGATAGATTCGGAGCGCGTTTCCGCCTCGATTTCTACGATCAGAATGCGATGGAACAGATCGTCAGACGCGCCGCCGCGCTTTTGGATGTCGAAATCAGCGAAGAAGCGGCTGTGGAAATCGCCAGACGCTCGCGCGGCACTCCGCGAGTGGGGCTGCGCCTGCTGCGTCGAGTCAGGGACTTCGCCGAGGCGCGGGCGGACGGCGCCATCACGATGGACGTGACGCAAGGCGCGCTGGCGCTCATGGAGATCGATGAGCTCGGGCTGGACGATGTCGATCGGCGGATTCTGCGAATCATCATCGAGAAGTTCAGCGGCGGACCGGTTGGGCTGGATACCATAGCCGCGGCGATCAGCGAAGACCGCGCGACGATTATGGATGTATATGAACCGTATTTGATCCAGCTCGGCTTTCTGGACCGAACGCCACGCGGGCGCATTTGTACAAGACACGCCTATGCCCACCTGGACATTGAATACTCAGAAGAGGGCGACGCCGGTCAGCAGCGCCTTTTATGAACGTCGCCGAATTCGACTACGATCTGCCTCCGCAGTTCATCGCGCAGACTCCACTTGCACAGCGGGATGCCTCCCGCCTGATGCGACTTGATCGTCGCAGTGGCGCAATCTCGCATCACATTTTCACGGATATCGAAGACATGCTGGCGCCAAACGATGTGCTGGTCGTGAACGACACCAGAGTTATTCCGGCTCGGCTCCGCGCAGGCAAAGCTGAAACCGGCGGCGCGGTTGAGATACTGCTGCTTAAGCAGATTGACGAGCGGACTTGGCATACGCTCGTTGGCGGCAGGAACGTCAGGCTGGGCATGCGACTTGTGTTTGCCGGAAGCAATCTCAGCTGTTCCATCGTGGATGTGTTGGATGGCGCGGAGAGAGTCCTTGAGTTTAGCCGGCCGATCGATCGCAAGACCTTGGCTGAATTGGGCGATATGCCCCTGCCTCCCTACATCCGGTCCGAACTGGCGAACGGCGAACGATATCAGACCGTCTACAGCAAGACTTCCGGGTCGGCGGCGGCGCCTACGGCCGGCTTGCATTTCACGCCCGATCTGCTGGAGCGGCTGAGACTAAAGGGAGTAAAGCGCGCGGCCTGCACCTTGCATATCGGACTGGATACGTTTCAGCCGGTCACGGTCGAGCGCGTACAGGATCACAAGATCCACAGCGAATTTGCGAGACTGGACGAAGGCAACGCCACTATCATCTATGAGGCGAAGCGCGCGGGCGGGCGCATCATCGCAGTTGGGACGACATCGGCGCGGACGCTGGAAACGGCGGGAATGCTCTGTCGGGATGGCGACCCGAACGCCCCATCGCCGTCACATGATCCCAGCGCATGTCCATCGGTGATTGCATTTGAGACGAACACCGATCTCTTCATCACGCCGGGCTACGAATGGCGCGTGGTCGACGCGATCATCACCAACTTCCACCTGCCCAAGTCGACCTTGCTGATGATGATCAGCGCCTTTGCCGGACGCGAGCGGCTTCTAAACGCTTATGAATTGGCGAAGGCATCTGGATATCGCTTTTACTCATTTGGCGATGCCATGTTCATCTGTTGAGCTAAACTCGCGCTTGACTGCGCCCCAAATCGTCATTTACAATCTCCGGTGCCCTGCCGGAAACAGTGGGGTTTTTGGTGTACGGCCAATTTTCCCCGTGCGCGAAGCCTTTAGTGGCCTTTGTCGCGGAGATAGCAAGAGAAGGTTGGGAGATTCCAGATGTACGCTATTATTCGCAGCGGCGGCAAGCAATATCGGGCCGAGGTTGGCGCGACGATTGATGTCGACCGTTTGCCCAATGAAGTCGGCGAGTCCATCGATATCACCGATGTGTTGCTGGTCGCTAATGACGGCGACACGGCTATCGGTCAGCCGAAGGTCGCCGGCGCATCCGTGAGCGCGACGGTTGTCGAACAGTTTCGCGGCAAGAAGATAATCGTCTACAAGTATCGTCAGCGCACTAATTACCGGCGCAAGCAGGGACATCGCCAGTATTACACGCGTCTGCGCATAGACGATATCCAAGTCTAGACCCGCGCATAGAGAAGGAATCCAGCTATGGCTCACAAAAAAGGCGGCGGCTCATCGAGCAACGGCCGGGATAGCAACTCAAAGCGCCTTGGCGTGAAGAACTACGGCGGTGAATTTGTAATCCCTGGCAATATCATCGTGCGGCAGCGCGGCAGCAAGTTTCACCCGGGCGAAGGCGTTGGCATGGGCAAAGACTACACGATATTCGCAACTCGTCCCGGCTTCGTGACCTTCGAGCGGATGCGTGGTCGCAACGGGCAAAAGCGTGTCTCGGTATACGCTACGCACGAGAAAACCGGGCAATCAATCGAATAATTCCTTAAACAAGTCATTTGCGCTACTCGCAAGAGCCGCAAATGCGCGGAGGAAACGATGAAACAGAAAATCCATCCGGCATGGCATGAGACGCCGGTCCGCTGCATGACCTGCGGCACGACTTGGACGACCGGTTCCACAGTGGAATCGCTGACGGTGGAGATCTGCTCGAATTGCCATCCCTTCTACACGGGCGAGCAGCGGATTGTGGACACCGAGGGACGCGTCGACAAGTTCATGAAGCGCTTGCAGCAGCGGGATGAGATCCGCACAACGCTGGACCGAATCGCCGAAGAGCGCACGCCCCTCGACCTGCCCATCGGCGAACTCGGAATCAGCACTCGCTACACCAATATCCTTGAGGACAACGGGATCAAGATCGTTGGAGACGTCCTGGAGCGGCTGGGCGATGAAGACGACGAGAACAGCATCCTGGCGATTCAAGGCATCGGGCGCAAGGTCGTCAGCGATATGAAGAAGTCGCTGCGTAGCCGGGGCTATCAACTGAGCAACTGAGCTTAATTTGCCAGATCACGGGACGGTCCTGCTTTCGCATAGACCGTTCTTTTTTGTGTTGATGTAGACTTGATGCTGGCAGGCTTGTGTTGCGGCGGGGGCTGTCGGGCGAATAAGGGCACATCGATGAAACATGAATCCGGCCGGATAGAAGTGATTTGCGGCAGCATGTTCTGCGGCAAAACCGAGGAATTGATACGACGGGTCCGGCGCGCAATTATCGCCCGGCAGAGAGTCAAAGTCTTCAAACCAAAAATTGATGACCGCTACGGCATTCAGAGCATCACGAGCCATACCGGACAGTCGGTTGACGCGATTGCGGTGGATACGGCTGGAGAAATACTGGCACTGGCTAATGGCGAGACAACCGTAGTCGCCATCGACGAAGCGCAGTTCTTTGATGACAACATCGTCGATGTCGTACAGGATCTCGTTGACAAGCTCAATATCCGCGTAATTATCGCCGGCCTGGATACGGATTTTCGCGGCGAGCCCTTCGGCGCCATGCCACAACTGCTGAGTATCGCTGAAGAAGTGGTTAAACTGCATGCGATTTGCGTCGTCTGCGGGGAATCGGCCAGCCGGACGCAGCGCCTGGTGGATAGCGAGCCTGCAGCCTATGACGACCCAATCATATTGGTTGGCGCGCAGGAGTCATACGAGGCGCGTTGCCGACGTCATCACGAGCTGCGACCAGCCAAGTCCTGACAAGGCATTCTGCACTTAGACAAGCAGACCAGGAATCTCTTCCGGATTGGCGGCGACGCGCGCTCCTGCGGCTTCCAAAGCCTGGATCTTTTCTTCCGCCGAACCTTCTCCGCCATCAACTATCGCGCCAGCATGTCCCATGCGTTTGCCGGGTGGTGCGCTGCGGCCGGCAATGAAGGCGGCGACGGGCTTGGTCATGGCGTTCTTGATGAAGTCAGCGGCCACAATCTCTGCGCTGCCGCCGATTTCACCGAGGAGCGCGACCTTGTCGGTCTCAGGATCGTTTTCAAACATTTCCAGTACTTCGACGAAAGTCGTGCCGATGACGGGATCTCCACCGATTCCGACGATAGTTGAGATACCAATGCCGGCGTTCTTCATCGCGAAGCCTACCTCGTAGGTAAGCGTGCCGCTTTTTGAGACGACGCCGACGTTGCCCGGCGTGGCGACCATAGCCGGAATGATGCCGACTTTGGCCTGTCCCGGTGTCATGAGGCCTGGGCAATTGGGGCCGATCAGACGCGTGCCGCGCCCACGGCAGAAAGCGACCACCTTCATCATATCGGCGACCGGGATGTGTTCGGTCAGGCAAATCACCAGGCGGATACCAGCATCGGCCGCTTCCATAATGGCGTCTGCTGCGAAGCGGGCCGGAACAGTGACCAGGCTGACATCGGCGTTGGTCGCTTGAATGGCGGTGCGGACCGCATCAAAGACGGGTTTGCCTTCGAACCATTCACCGCCCTTCCCCGGTGTCACACCGCCGACGACATCGGTGCCGTACTCCATCATCAACTTGGCGTGGAAACCGCCTTGCCGCCCGGTGATCCCCTGCACCAATACCTTGGCGCTCTCGTCAATGAGAATCGACATCCTAGCTTTGCTCCTTTACCGCGGCGACCGCGCGCTGGGCGGCTTCGGTCAGCGTTTCCGCAGAGATGAGATTTGGGATCTGCGCCTCGCTGATGATCCGGTTGCCTTCGGCGGCGTTGGTGCCTTGCAGGCGGATGACCATTGGCACGCTGGGTCTGACCTCATTGTAGGCGGATAGAATGCCGCTGGCGACTTCATCGCAACGGGTGATCCCGCCGAATATGTTAAAGAGGACGCACTTGACATTTGAATCGGACAAGATGATGCCGAGCGCCGCCGCCACCTGCTCTGGGGAAGCGCCACCCCCGATATCGAGGAAGTTCGCCGGGCCAATACCATCGGCGTCGCCATATAACTTTGTCATATCCATCGTGGTCATCGCCAGTCCAGCCCCATTTACCATGCAGCCGATCTGGCCATCAAGTTTGATATAGGTAATACCGGCCTCTCGCGCCTGGCGTTCCGATTCCGGCTCGTCGCTGGTATCCCGCTCGGCGGTCAAAGCCGGCTGCCGGAACAACGCGTTGTCGTCAATGATTACCTTGCCGTCAACCGCGAGCAACTCGCCCTCGCCGGTTATGACAAGCGGATTGATTTCAGCGAGCTCGGCGTCGCTCTCGATATAGCATTGATACAGTCCGCGCAGGATTTTGCCGAATCTGCGCCATTGCGCCCGCGGCAAGCCCATAGTGCTGGCGATGAAGGTCATCTGGTAGTCCAGCAGACCCATTACCGGATCGACATGCTCACGGATTATGGCCTCAGGCCTGACCCGGTTAAGCTCTTCGATATCCATGCCGCCTTCCATCGACGCCATTATCAGCGGCATGCGAGCGCCCCGGTCATTGGTGATTGCCAGATAGATCTCCTGAGCTATATCGGCGCCGGGATCGACCAGGACCTTGTCCACCGTCAAGCCTTTTATGTCCATGCCTAGAATATTTTCCGCGTGGCGACGCGCTTCGGCGGCATCTTTGGCGACCGTTACGCCACCGGCTTTTCCTCGACCACCGACGTGTACCTGCGCTTTCACCACTACGACGCCGCCCAACTCGGCCGCGAAATCGTATACTTCCTGTGGAGTTGACGCCACTCGTCCTTCAGGGATCGCTATACCGTAATCCCTGAAGAGGAACTTGGATTGATATTCATGCAGCTTCAAAGACGCTGACCTCCGGAATCATGTTCAACTGCCGACGGTAGCGACGCTCTTGAAGTTCGCCGCCACAACGGATGTCTGCCGACCGTTTCGATTGTAAGCGCTCCGCCCAAAACAATACTTTCGCACAAGAAAAAGCTGATGCCAGGTCGATCAGCTCTTGTGGTTTAGATCGCGCCACCCAAATCGTCACGGCGGGAAACTGGTCGCTAGCGACTTGCCAGACGCCGCGATTTGCTTGGGCAACCATGCTAGATTACGCGAATGATCGGACAATCTCAAGTGACAATCGTTGATTCACAATCGATGACATATAGCTTTGTGCGCTTTTTCGAATCTGAGTAGACTAGATGATAATGTCTGGCAATTGAGTCATGCAACCGACGGGCGGGGGTTAACGATGAAAAACCGATTGGCAACGCTTTTCATCGCATTCATTCTCATACTCATTTCGATACTTCTGGCTTTTGGCCAGGACGGTGCGACTGACAACTTGCTGGAAAATGGCGATTTTGAGGGCGACTTCGTTGAACTGGATGGCGCCGAACCACGTAAGGTCGCCGAAGGATGGACACCCTGGCACATACCGGCGACGGACACTAGTCCTTCATTTGCCAATCATGATCCAAATTATGATGAAGAAACGGACAGAATTCGCCTTGATGAAGAAGGCAGCGCTCAAAAGTATTTCACTTTGTTCGCGACCCACCAAGCCGGGGTTTATCAGGAGGTAGATTCTGTCACGAGCGGGACAACATATCGCTTCAGCATCTATGCGCATGTCTGGTCATCGAGCTTTGAAGACCCCGATGTCAGCGAAGATCCCGGCGATGTGGTCCTGCGTGTGGGCATCGACCCCAATGGTGGAACGGACGGCGCCAGCGAAGATATCATTTGGTCGACGGCCGCGACATTTTTCTACGATGCATACCGACAGTACGCCGTTATCGCCACCGCCGAAAGCACAACGATTACAGTATTTGTAGAATCTACGGTGGGAGGGCCGCGCGCCAACAATTACATCTATCTTGATGACGCCGTCCTGGAAGTAGCGAGCGAAACATCAACTGACGCAACGCCGACATCCGAAACGAACACAGAGTTGGTGGGCGTGAGCGGATCCGAAACGCCAACCGCTACCGCGACGCCTACTCCAACGCCAACGATGACCCCCAGCCCAACACCCACCGCAACCCTTGAGCCTACCCCCACGTTCACACCTACCGCTACAGCTGATGACGGAACCCCGGTCAGCGAGGAGCCGGAACCGGTCACGCATGTGGTGGTCGAAGGCGATACGGTTAGCGCGCTGGCGGTCGAATACGGCAGTACGGTCGACGCGATTAACCGCGCCAATGGCCTGAATGAGGCGAATGTCATCGTTGTCGGCCAGCGTCTGATTATCCCGATCAATCTGCCGGAAACCGATGAGGGCGACGCCACTGATGAGCCTACCGAGACTCCAACAGCGACGCCAACATTCACACCGACGCCGACGCCAACCGCCACACCTGTCACCCACCAGATTTTGCCGGGTGATACCCTGGAGCGTATCGCCGGACTCTATGGCACGACGGTCGACTTGCTGGCGCAGCAGAACAACATTACGAATGTGCATCAGATAGATGTCGGCCAGATACTTGTCATCCCGACCGCTGTGCCGCCCACGCCAACGCCCACTCCCCTGCCAACGGCGACGCCAATACCGACTGTGACCGCGGCAGTCGACCCGGGGACGGTGACGACAGTCACCTACGTGGTTCAGGTGGGCGATACCCTGGGCGAAATCGCCGCTGAATTCGGCACCACCGTCGCCGCAATTGCTCAGTTGAATGGCATTACGAATCCAAGCCGGATATTCCCAGGGCAGGAATTGCAAATACCAAGCGCCGCTGGCGCGCAAACCGGCACAAGCGATACCGGGCCGACAGCGACGCCAACGCCAATTCCGACGCCGACGCCCTTGCCGACCGCAGTTCCGGTCACGTACACGGTCCAATTTGGCGATACCCTCTTTGGAATCGCGGCCGCCTATGGTGTCAGCGTTGTGGAATTGGCGCAGCTCAATGGCATCACGAATTACGACCAGTTAAGTGTGGGACAGGTTCTGCTCATCCCTGGATGAGTCCGCAGCGAGTGATAAGAAACCGGTGGGCCGGCCAGATCATATTGGCTCGCGCAAGTCTTTGCGCGGGCTTTTTTCGCGCCTATATACACGCTCGGTCTTCAAAGCGCGACCAAAGTTGTATAGCTGGACGTCGAGCTCCGTGTAGTGGATATCAAACTGGCAAAGCCCTGGAGATTCGCCCATGCGCCATCGGCGCCGGCAATGTATTATCTGGAAGCCAATCCCGCGATTTTGAAATTGGCGGAGCGGCGACCAACTGTCTATTGAAGAGGCTTCTGCTTGACCGAGCAGTTTCGAAGAGGCCTGGCGCTTTTGTGTTTGTGCCTGTGCGCAAGCTTGTCTTTGCCATCGGCCCAAGATCAGACCGATTCCATCTTTACCGTTCACGTCGTGCAGCGGGGTGAGAATCTGTTTCGCATCGCTTTGCAGTATAACTTGTTCGCGGAACAAGTCGCGGCGGCCAATGGCATCACCGATAGCAACAGCATTGTGATTGGCCAGCGGCTAATTATTCCGCTCGTCACCGCGGGGCTGGATCAGCGCCTTACTCATATCGTAGCCGCAGGCGAGACGCTCGCCAGCATCGCCGCCGCCTACAGCAAAAGCGAGGCCGAGCTGATAACGCTGAATAACCTGGCAGCAGCGGACTCGATCTACGTCGGCCAGGAACTGGTCATCGTCGCTGGCGCTGCCGAGCCCGAAAGCACTCCTGTCGAAGCGCAGGCTACGGCCACGGCGGTAAGCAGTGATGCAATCATCGTAACCCCGCCCGCGTCCGGCGCCGGCGCCCGACACTCGTTCGCGCGCTCAGGTGAAACGGTCGATGCCTTTGTACATACGGTCAAGAGCGGCGATACGCTATTCGAGATTGGCTTGCGCTACGATCTAACTGTGGACGCGCTGGTCCGGGCGAATAACCTTATCGATCCTGGCGTCCTCAGCGTTGGCCAAAAGCTGATTATCCCGGGCATCCAGTTGCCGCGCCTGGCGCATGACCTGCCCGCAGTCGTTGAGGCCTTCACCATTGATCCGCTGGTTCTGGAAACTGGCAGGAGCGCGCGCATCGAGCTTTTCACCAGTGAGCCGACCACTCTCACCGGGCAATTCTTGAACCAGAACTTGCGCGTCATCACGCGTAACAATGGCAAGCATCACAATATACTCGTCGGCGTGCCCATGTTCACCGATAAAGCAGTCTATCCGCTCGCGCTCGATATACACGGTGATGACGATGAGAGAAATAGGATCAGCGCGAATTTACAGGTTGTCGGCGGCGGCTACGGCTACCAGACAATCACCATCAACGACAGTGAGTTGCTGGCGCCATCCGTAGAGGAGAACGAGATTGCGCTGCTTATCGAGCAGACAAGTGGCTTCACGCCCGAACGCAGTTGGAACGACTCGCTCAGTTTGCCTGCTGCGGCGGCCATGAACGCGGTCTTTGGCACTATGCGATCCTACAACGGGAGCGAATACAACCGGTACCATCACGGCGTTGACTTCGCCGGCGCGCCGGGTACATCCGTGCTGGCGGCGGCCCCCGGCAGAGTTACCATGGTTGACCGCCTGCATATCCGCGGCAATACGACAGTTATTGATCACGGCTGGGGCGTCTACACGCTGTACGCGCATCAGCAGGACACGTTGGTGCAGCCGGGAGACATCGTTGCGTCTGGCCAGGTGATCGGCACGATCGGCTCAACCGGCCGCAGCACTGGCCCGCATCTTCATTGGGAAGTCTGGCTCAATGGCGTTAACGTCGACCCCATGCAATGGGTGCAGCAAATATTCCCCTGAGCCGTCGTCCGCGTCGCGTCAGCGCCTTATCCGCCGAAAGCGCCATCCAGCGCCTCAAAGTCGGTGAATAGAAAGTGGTCGTGATAGTAGTGAATCCAGAGAAAAGACAAAATCGCCGTGTAATACGCGATATCGAAATGCGTATTGCCATCGATTCCCGGCTTAACGATGCCGGCCAGGCTGTAAACCAACACAAAAATCACGGCTGAGCCAACCAGCAAGGCAGCGCTGAAACCGTACAAAGCGCGGGCGTCGGGGGTGCGGCGACTGAATCGAGCAACGAGCGGCGCATTCTCATCCAGATCGCCGACCATCTGCCGGATCTTGATGATATAGAAAGTGATAGCCAGGTATTGGAACGAATGCCAGGTATTCAGGCCTTGAAAGGCGGTATCGAGATTGGGCAGCAAAGGCGTCAAAAAGGCCACTATCACGGTCAACGAGACGAAGGCGAATTTCGGCATGTTTAAGATGCCCTGCTGATATTCGTATACCGTCTTGCCGATGTACGCGATTAGCGCGGTGCCGAAGACGACCGAAACAATGTAAAAGAACCACGGATTCTCCGGCTGCTGAAAGAGATCGGGAATCGCCTCGCCAAGATCATTCTGACCAATTTCGAAACTGCCTTGGCTGATTTTCCACATCGCCACCGGGAAGAGACTGGTCAGCACGATGGCGTAGTCGATCATGCGGGCCAGCGGGCTTAACGCGCTCTTCCGCACGAACTTCGCTTCTTTGTGATTATAAAGCTCCACGATGTACGTCACTTGATGCAGGACGTGCAAGGACGCCCAAAAGAAGAAAAACGTGAGCATCAGGCTGAGATTCAAGAATGCCAGCGAAATAACGATGACCGGGATAATAATCGACGAGCGGATGAGCGTTGGGTAACGCTCCTTGAAGCGTTCATCCAGGCCGGTGCGCAAGAAGGTGGACATCATGTGCGGCCCGCCGATCGCCACGGCGACAAAAAAATTCACCAGATTCCGGCTGGTATCATCGTCAATGCCCAGGCGCACACCGAGAAGATATAGCGCGTATGGCAGCGGGACAACCACAACGCTTAGCGTGATGAAGAAAAGATCCCAGCGCCGGTTGCGCAGCCAAAGACCGCTCTGGTCGATGCTGGCGGTGGTGTTGGCGCGGGACAATTGAATTGCCGTGGTTGCCATGGTGACTCCTGCGAATTCTGCCACCATTATTCTAGCAGAATTTACTTAGCCTGGCAAAGTAATTTTATGTTTGCTTGTTGTTAAGATTCCGCGCTACGACAAAAATCCAAACCACTGGCAGAAACGGGTGGGATGCTCAGCGCAGCTTTCGGGGGCATTCAGGAACAGCAATATCACGCCGACAAACGCGACTATTGCGGCGAGAAAGACAAAACAGCCGCACCAGGCGACTGGGCCTCCCTGCAGCAGATCAACGACCAACTCAAACAAACCGAAAACGATTTCAAAGATGCCGCTGACCGCCTGCAAGACAAAACCGATGATGAAGACCACGATGCAGAGCAAGGCGCAGCCAACGGCTACGTAGGGCAAATGCGCTGGATCGATGTTTTGCAGCAAGTCCACTTTCGTTCTCCGCCGGGCGGTCACGCCACTGCATCTATTCTACTCGCAGGATGATAATCGCGTCTCTCCCAGGTTCCAGGATGACGTCGCGTCCGCGCGTTCATAGCAATCACAGTATGTGACGTCCTGATTGCCTTCGCTGGACGCCCAGAGCAGGTAGTTGACAACCGTCTCAACGCAGACTGCCGTATCATCCGATTCGCGGACGGGAATCGAACGAACGATCTGCAAGCCGCGATTCTCAACATCATTGATCAGCGATATGAGCAAGCGCGGCTGTGAATAAGGCCGCGGGATGTCAGCATGGAACAGGCGAATTTCACCATTTGCCGCCAGGTAGAATAGCGCGCAGGGCGTCAGCAAGAGGAGAAACCAAAGCGCGAGTATCAGCCCGCAGCCAAAGCGGCGCAGCAGTCCACGCCTCGTCCTTGTGACAGCGGTCGCGCTTTCCCCAGTCTCGGGTTGTGCTTGTTCAGACATTCAGCCCTTCATTGGACTTGATTTTGCCGGCAGGCATATACATGCGCATGGGCGAACGCGTCGGCGCCGGTCCCATTTCGGCGGCGCTGCAAGCGAATCGTCGCTTGCTCTCAGTCATTGTCTCTGATCCGTAACACAATGCGATCGTCGGTATCGTAGCTGACATGAACGTGCATTGGCGGATCATCTGCGCCCATAGCGAGTATGCGGGGTAAGATTTCCGGCAGATCTTCAACCAAGTCGAGTTGGGTAACGCGCCCCTTCGGCGCCCAATGGAGCGTGCCTTCATCGCTATGTCGCAAGACCTCGCGGCTCTCGCTTATGGCGGTGAACACAAAGAGCAGGATTCCGCTGCCTTCGCCCGCGTCTATATTGTGGATGCTGCGAAGACGCAGCGAATGTACCTCCAGGCCGGATTCTTCCTCGATCTCCCGCAGAGCCCCGCTCGCCGGATCTTCGTTGCGCTCGATATGGCCGCCAAGCCCGTTGTATTGATTGGGAAAGACGCGCCTGTGGCCCCCGCGCTTCATCAGCAACACATCGTCCCCGTTCATGACGAACGACAGTGTCCGCGGAATGGTCAGCCATCGTCCGCTCGTTGCTTCAGCGCCTTGCTCTTTCGCGCCCATTTACCGGTCCTCACAAGGAATGAAGCGCCGGCACGATTGCCGCTCGCCTTAGTTCATGATACGCTAGTCGCGATCTGCAGGACATTGTACTCGGGAAACCGATGTTTTCGAATCCGATAAGCGCGCCCTCGCCCGATCTGCGAATCGTCTGCGTTGATGCCATTCTGCCGCATGAAAAGAGCGATGTTCAGCGGTCGCGGCCCTTGATGGAACGGCTGAAAAAAGCCGAGTTCTTTACCAATCCGCCTCTCGTCGCCGAGCTGCCCGATAGCCGCTACGTGCTCATGGATGGTTCGAATCGACACATTTCAATGAGCTTGCTGGGCTTTGAACACATCCTCGTTCAGATCCTGGATTATGAAAGCGATTATGTCGAGCTTGGCGTCTGGCAGCATGTCGTCGCCGACTGGGAGTCGCAGCGGCTGCTGCAAGAACTGGAAGCCATCGAAGGCACCGACATCCGCACAGGCTGGGATTCAAACGCGGTCGCTCAGATTCTGTTGCGCGACGGCCCGGTGTATTCCATCCACGCGGTCGCCGACGGTCTCGCGGAACGAAACGCGACGCTGACTCGGGTGGTTAGTGCTTACCACAATTCGGCGACCCTGTACCGGACGCCGCTCAGTGATCCGGGTCAAATCTGGCCGCTATTCCCCAGCGGCATCGCTTTGATCATGTTCCCCGCATACCAGCCGGAAGATATCATCGCGGCCGCCTTGGAGCGCGCATTTCTTCCTCCCGGCGTTAGCCGGCACATCGTTCATGGACGCGCGCTGAATGTGAATTATCCGATGGAAAGACTACGCGCGGAAACGCCGCTGGAAGCCAAGAATGACATCTTGCAGACCTGGCTGCGCGAGCAATACGCCGCCCGCAGCATCCGCTATTATGCCGAATCCACCTTTCAATTCGCCGAGTAAACGCCAGTGACGCAGACAGCCGAGCAGGTTCTGGGCAACACGGAACTCCTCACTGATGAGCAAGTATACCGGATGCTGAGCTTGCCGACGAACTGCATCGCCTTGGCGGCCGCAATCCTAGCAGAGGCTGATCAGGCCTTCTGTGCGCTAGTCGTCGACAAGGATGAGGTAACGCTTCTCTTGCGCCAGGATGTCCACCAGACTTATGCCGCGCGCCTTCACATGGCGGGGATCAGTGGCGAGAGCTATCGCCTGATCACATTTGCGGCAATCCTGGAGCCGGACCTGATTGGTTTCATGGCGCATATCGCTAAAGCGCTGGCGGAGGCCGGCATTCCCATTCTCGCTTTCGCCGCCTATTCTCGCGATCACATCTTTGTCCCGGCGGACGAATATACTCGGGCCTTGGATACCCTGCGCACCATGCAGGACGAGATCAGACAAGGAAGCTGATTCGTGGAAATCAACCTCTTTAACGACGCCAACCTGGTGCCACAGCCGAAGCACAAGGTCAAGATTGAGGAGATCCGCGCCACCCCTTATCCGGACCGCTTTCGCGTGAAGGTCAATCTCAAGCTGACCCCCTTTCAGGAACGGCCGAACCTGCTGATTACCGCGCGCCGGCTCGATGGGCTGCCGGTCAGCGACCTCGATGTCATCGCCACGATGCATTTCGACAACGAGTTCACCATGCATATCCGCGGCCTCGACGACCCAACCGGTGACTATCAGCTGCGCGCCGAACTGTACTACGAAACGCGAGACCCTCCACAAGACTCGGCCGAGATCAGCTTCAGGATTCCGCCGGATCTGAGCTAATCATGGCTATGCGAATTTCATACCGGGTCGCGCGTCAGATTGCCGATCATGCCGAAGCCGAAGCGCCGAATGAAGCCTGTGGCCTGCTCGCGGGCGACGGCGCGACCATTGACCGAGCGATTCCCCTGCGAAACAGCGCGGCGATGCGCGAAACTCGCTACCGCTTCGCTCCGGCGGAACAGCTTGCGGCATTGAAGAGCATCGACGCCGACAGCCTGAATTGGATCGGCATCTATCACTCACATCCTCGGTCCGCGCCGATTCCGTCGCCTGCGGATGTTAACGAGGCGCTGGATCCCAAACTGCTGCATCTGATCGTATCGCTCAAGGACGCCAGACCGGCGCTGAAGCTCTGGCGAATCGAAGATCAATCGGTAACTCCGGTCGACCTGCGCTTCGACACCGATGCTTCGCATGAGGAATCAAGCCAACTCACGAAACGGCAGCGCGCCGCCATTGTGGCAGCGGGCATTGCGAGCTTGCTGCTCTTGGTCGCCATATCTCTATCGCTTCTTCCGCCCGCCCCGCAACTCAGCCCCGTGCCCTAGACGCCGCGCAGTAGTCGATGATGGAAGTCATTCTGCTCGCGCTTAGCGGTGTCCTGGTCGGCGGTATCGTCAACGTGCTGGCCGATGAGCTGCCGGAAGGCCGAATCCTGCGGCGTCCGCGCAACAAAGACGGCAGCCTGCGGCCGGTTTGTACCTGGCTGGGCCTCACCGCCCAGGTCTATGAGTGGCGGCGATCCAAACCGCCCTGCCCCAAGCTGAATTGGCGTTATCCATTGACCGAGCTGGCTGTGGCCGGTCTGATGGTGATGACGCAGCTCGCAACTGGCGATGACGCCTCTCCCTTGAGTCCCCAGCGCATAATCTGGCAGGCTTACGCCGCGATATTTGTCTTGCTGGCGGTGGTGGACCTGGAGCGGAAGCGGGTGCTGACCGTACCGGTGTTGGTCGCGGCCGCCCTTGCCCTTGTTGACGCGGCGGTGCTGCCGCAGCCAGGGCCGCACCTGGCCTCTGCCTTAGCGGGCGGCCTATGCGGGGGGCTGTTGTTTTCCTTCGCATATCTTGGCGGCCTTGGTTTTGCTCGTCTCGCGGAGGGCATCGATACAGTTGTTTTCGGTCCTGGCGATGTGTACCTCATGGCGCTGGCCGGCTTGATTCTGGGCTTTCCCAACGTACTGGCGGCCATAGTCTTGGCGATCTTGCTTGGTGGCGGCGGGGCGCTGCTGTATTTGGCGCTCCTGCGAATACGCGGGCGGCGTTACCAACGCTTCACGGCGCTGCCCTACGCGCCATATATCCTTGCTGCTGCGACAATTGTGCTGCTCTTCCAAAGTGATATCAGCCGCCTGTTCTTCGGATAGCGGATGCGAGCGCCTGCCGTGTCGGTGGCATACGCGCGGATCGGATTCAAAGGGCGAGTACTTGTCCGACTGAGGCGTTCTTCGACTCTTCAGATTTGGCGATGACGCCGCCGCCGAGACAGACATCGCCCCGATAGAGGACGGCGGCTTGACCGGGACTGATGTCGCGCTGTGGCTGGTCGAAGCTCACGTCTATCTCGTCACTGTCCAGGACTTCGATCATAGCGGGCTGTGGCTGGGCGCGGTAGCGTATCTTGACGTCAGCGCGAAACGAAGCCGCCGGCGGCGCCCCGCTCACCCAATTGACCTGGTCTGCCGTAAGTTGATCGCGCCCGAGCTGATCTCGCGTGCCAACGACGAGGGCGTTTCGAATATCGTTCATGGCCAAGACATAAAGGGGCTCGCTCGCGGAGATGCCCAAGCCTTTCCGCTGCCCGATGGTGTAATTCGCCAGACCTTGATGCTCGCCGAGCACGTCCCCTTCGCTGTTCACGATGGGGCCAGGCGCAATGACATCCGGCGCATGCAGCCGCAAGAAATCTCGATAGTCGCTTTCGCCCAGGAAACAGAGGTCCTGGCTGTCTTTCTTGCTGGCGACATCGAAGCCGAACTGGGCCGCCAGCGCCCGCACCTCTGACTTGGGATATTCGCCCACGGGAAAGAGCGCGCGCCCAAGCTGGTCCTGCCCCATCACGCTCAGCACATAGCTTTGGTCCTTATCCTCATCTAGACCTCGCCGCAGGAGCCAGCCGCCTTGATCGCCCGGAGTGATGCGCGCGTAATGACCGGTGGCCAGGTAATCGGCATCCAGCGCCAAGGCATTGCCCAGCAGCCAGTCAAAGCGGATGCGGCGGTTGCATTCGAGGCAGGGGTTGGGTGTGAAGCCTTCGCGGTGTTGATCGATGAAATACTGAACAACGGTCTGCCGGAAGATGTCCTTGGTATCCAGGACGTAGAAGGGAATGCCGAGCTTGTCGGCGACGCGGCGGGCGTCGCTCATCTGGCCGGGCGTACAACAGCGATTGTGCTCGGTGCCGCCAAGAGCCGGATCGGACCAGAGGCGCATCATCATGCCGATGACCTCGTAGCCGGCTTCGACCAGGAGCGCCGCAGCGACCGAACTGTCCACACCGCCGCTCATCGCGACGACGACGCGCTTATTTGATCGGGTCATGGCACGCGCTCGCCGCTCAATAGACGCAGTTTCTCGGCCGCCTTCACCAGCGCGTCAACCGCATAGTCGATATCGGCTTCGGTTGTATGGCTGCCGACCGAGAGGCGCAAGCCGCTCTTCGCTTCTTCCTCGGAATAGCCGACTGCCAGCAAGATCTCGGAGGGTTCCGGATTGCCCGTTTTGCAGGCCGACCCGCTGCTGGCGGCGATGCCCTTCATGTCGAGATGCATCAGCAGCGCATTGGCGTCGATGCCGGCGAAGATGAAGCTCGCGTGCGATGGCAGCCTGTTTTCCGGATGACCGCTCAACTGGGCGCCAGGGATGCGGCCCAAAATGTTTCGGACAAGCCGGTCGCGCATCAAGCGAAAATGGGCGAGACGCTCGGCATTCTCCTGATGCGCCAGCTCCAACGCCCGAGCCAGGCCGACGATGAAAGGCGTATTGTGTGTGCCGGCGCGGCGTCCGTTCTCGTGGCCCCCGCCGGTTAACGCGGGCGCCAGTTGCGCGCCGTCGCGCACATAAAGGATGCCGACGCCCTTCGGACCATAGAACTTGTGCGCCGACAGGCTGAGCATGTCAATGCCAAGCCGCTCGACATCAAGCGTGAGTTGGCCGCCGGCTTGCACGGCATCGGTGTGAAAGAGAATGCCATTTGCTTTGGCGATCTTCGCCAGCGCGGGCAAGTCATTGATGCTGCCGAGTTCGTTGTTGGCGTAGATGATGCTGGCGATCGCCCCGCCCGGCGCGCAGGCGTCGCGAAAGGCGGATTCATCTACCAATCCGTAACGATCAACGGGCGGAAATACTGATTCAAAACCCATAAGCTGGCTCATCTGACGGACTGTGTTGGTCACAGCGCTGTGCTCCACCGGTGAGGTGATGAGCCGAGTCGGCTCATGGCGGTCACGCGCCTGCCAGGCAGCGCCCCGGATCGCGAGATTGTCGCTTTCCGATCCGCCGCTGGTGAAAATGATCTCGGCCGGCCGACAGTTGAGAATGGCGGCGACGGTTTCGCGGGCGTCTTCAATGATGCGTTCAGCCGCCCGACCGTGGCTATGTGCCGAGGTCGGATTGCCATAGACTTCGCTGAAGCACGGCATCATCGCTTCCAGGACCCGGGGATCAACCGGCGTGGAAGCGGAATAATCGAGGTAAACTTCGCGCTTTGCTCTCATGGTCTTTGCAGTTCCGCTTGATGCCACAGGCTCTCTCATTCTAATCCATGCGCGCCACATCCAGCAATCCGCAAGCCAGATGCAGGCGTCACATACCTCTGGCAAATAGCCAGGGAAAACCTTTTCGGCCATCTGCCCGCTTGCCCCTCCCCAAAGGAATTGGTAGGGGCGAGCCTTGGCCCGCCCGCCTCAGTAAAACCAAGTAACTAATGCAAATCCTGTCTCAATGACTCTATTTTTGCCACCGAGGACACAGAGTAATTTTGAGGATACAGAGATTTTGATATTGTTTCGATACTCACGCAATTTATGCCGCGAAATCTTGTTGCCATAGTATTTCTAAACAGCTTTACTCGGTGCCCTCTTTTTTCTCGGTGTAGAAGGGCTGTGTCTACGCGCCCCTCGGTGGCTTATTTTTTATGGCGTGCTTGCGCTTACTTCTCCGCCTCTGTAGTGAATTCAAATAGTTTGAATTTTCCAATACGAGAACAAATGTTCACCTATTGCCACCGCATTTATGCTACCCTGTCACTATGAATACAAAATCGCCCAGCCAGCATCTAATCCGAAAACATGCCGTCCCTAAGCCAAATACCAACGTATACTGCGCAGAATCCATATTTCAGCCTCCAAAAACCCCGCCGTATCCATACTGTATCAATAGAGATTGGCGAGTAAGTTGACTACTAATATCGACTATGTATGCAAATGACATTGTTTTGCGATACTTTCGCGTCTTTTTGCGTCTTTTTGCGTCGTAGTGACATGACCTTGATAGGACACAGACAATGGCAAAACATTTCCGGCTTTTCTTGCCCAGACCTGCGGCTGTCAGCGGTCAGTATCGCGGGGTTGCCGGCGCCTTTAATGAAGTCGAACAGGCCTTGCAGTCGAGCATTAGGAAATGATGAAGATAGTTCGAACGCGGCAGCGCAGACACGATGCAGTCTGCGGGCAAGCCTGATGACGGAGCGGGCCTTGCCGGGTTAACAGCGGCATTCGAAGCTGTAAATGCGGCGGAAGGTATACTATGATAATCAGTTGAGTGTGGACGCAGTTGGCGGCGCAATTTCGGCGGCAGGGAGCCAGCGGAGGCTCGTAGATGGCAAGTATCAGCAAGGTGCATGCGCGCGAGGTACTGGATTCCCGCGGCAATCCGACAGTTGAGGTCGAGATACATCTTTCCGACAAGACGTTTGGACGCGCGATCGTGCCGAGCGGCGCTTCTACCGGCGAGCACGAGGCGCTCGAGATGCGCGATGGCGACAAGTCACGCTATTTGGGCAAGGGCGTCTTGAAAGCGCTAGCATCCGTCAATGACGTCATCGCCCCTGAGATCGCGGGACTGGAGCCCTACGATCAGAAGGCGCTGGACGAATTGATGCTTGAGTTGGATGGCACGGCGACCAAGAGGGTGCTGGGGGCGAATGCGATCCTCGGCGTATCAATGGCGCTGGCGCAGGCCGCGGCTAATAGTTTGGGGATGCCCCTTTACGCGTATCTGGGCGGGATACACGCTCATGTGTTGCCGACGCCGATGATGAACATCATGAACGGCGGCAAGCATGCCCTCGGCAGTACCGATTTCCAGGAGTTTATGGTGATGCCGACGGGCGCGCCTAGCTTCCGCGAGGCCCTACGCTGGGGCACGGAAATCTATCACCAGCTGAAAGCCGTTTTGCACGGGCGAGGATATCAAACGACGGTGGGGGACGAGGGTGGATTCGCGCCGAGCCTCGGCAGCAATCAGGCGGCGCTGGATGTCATCATGGAAGCGATCGAGAAAGCCGGATACCGCCCGGGAGAAGATGTCTTCATCGCGCTGGACCCGGCGACGTCTGAAATATATCAAGACGGCGTATACAATCTGGATATTGAAGGCCGGCGCCTAAGCGGCGAGGAGATGGTTGAATTCTGGCGCGATTGGTGTGACCGGTATCCCATCATTTCCATTGAAGACGGCTTGGACGAAAACGACTGGGCGAATTGGACGCGTCTGGTGGCGAAGATCGGCGATCGTGTGCAAGTGGTCGGCGATGATCTGCTGGTTACCAATGTGGAAAAGGTGGGGCGCGCGATCACGGAGAAGGCGGCCAATGCGCTGCTGTTCAAGGTGAACCAGATCGGGTCATTGACCGAAGCTTTCGCGGCAGGCCAACTGGCGCAGCGGCACAACATGACGGTGGTGACCAGCCACCGGAGCGGCGAGACTGAAGACAATACGATAGCCGACATCGCCGTCGCCATGAACAGCGGGCAGATCAAGACGGGAGCGCCGGCACGGACGGACCGTATCGCGAAGTACAATCAGTTGCTGCGAATTGAAGAGCGGCTGGGCGGCGCGGCGCGCTATGCTGGAATGTCCGCGTTTGCGAACTTGAATACCGATGTAGAATAATTGGTGGGAGAGTTTGAAGGGGGCCAGCTTGCGAGCGAGCCTGGACAGCAAACACACAAAGATCGTAGCCACCATCGGCCCCGCTTCCCGCGAACCTGAGGTATTGCGCCAAATGATACGCGCAGGCATGAATGTCGCGCGGATCAATTTTTCTCACGGCGACCATGAGACGCACGGCCGGGTAATCGAACATATCCGCCGTATTTCCGCAGAAGAAGAAAGCGTGGTCGCCATTCTCTGCGATATACAAGGACCCAAGATACGGTTGGGCATGTTTGAGCCCGAGCCGATGATGCTGGCAATTGGCGACACGATTACGCTGACGACTGGCGACGTGCTTGGGTCGAACGGCGTGGTATCGTTGCCGCATCCGGAATTTGTGCAAGACATTCGAGCCGGCACGACACTCTTGCTTGATGATGGCAATTTGCAGTTCAGCGTCAAAGAAACCGACGGACGCAATCTGGTATGTGATGTCGTCGTCGGCGGCGCGTTAAAGCCGCGAAAGGGCGTATCCGCGCCGAATGCCCGCTTGACATTGTCGGCAATTACGGAAAAAGATCGCGAAGACATTACCTTTGCGCTGGCGCAAGACTGCGACTATATCGCGATGTCATTTGTCCGTTCGGCCGAAGACATACGAGAATTGAAGACCTTGATGGCGAAATTAGGCAGAGATGCCGCGGTCATCGCCAAAATCGAGATGGGCGAAGCGCTGGAGAACATCGAAGAGATTATAGAGATTTGTGACGGCATTATGGTGGCCCGCGGTGACCTGGGCATCGAGACGCCGGCCGAGGAAGTGCCCTATCATCAGAAGCGGATAATCAAGTTGTGCAATGCGGCGGCCAAACCCGTGATTACGGCGACGCAGATGTTGGAATCGATGACGGACAATCCGCGCCCTACACGGGCTGAGGCGAGCGATGTTTACAATGCGATCCTGGACGGAACAGACGCGATCATGTTAAGCGCCGAGAGCGCGAGCGGAAACTATCCGGTTCGCGCGGTCGAGGTCATGAGCGAGATTGCGGCGATCGCCGAGCGAAACCTGCAGAATTACAAAACAGCGGCGGGCGACGCTACGGAAAACGTGAACGGAATACAATCGCTCGATGACAGTTCAAACGCGATTAGCAAAGCCACTTTCGATATATCGCAGGCGATAAAGCCAAAAGCGATTGTCACGACAAGTATGTCGGGCTATACGACCCGGCGCGTCGCCAAGGAGCGTCCGATAACGCCAATCCTGTGTATGACGCCGATGGCGACCACCTATCGGAGGATGGCGCTTGTATGGGGAGTAACACCGCTGCTGGTAGAGGAGTTCACGACAATTGACGAAATGATCAGCATCATCATTCGGGCGGCGTATGACAAGGGACTGGTGCAGCGTGCCGACCGGTTGGTGATCATAGCGGGAGTGCCATTCGGCATCGACGGCCGTACGAACCTCATCAAGATCCACACGGTAGGCGAAGAAGGCGAAATCTGACCGCGATTGCGGGCGACAGGGCTACTCGACCGGAAAGCGTGTTGCAGGTTCATTCCAACTGTTGTGACGCAACCCAAGTTGCGTCGATTGGCGCTGGCTCGGACGGCTTAACATGGCGCGAGTTCGTTGCAATTGTGCCGTCAGAGGTGTAGCTGACCTGGCTTGTCGTGCAGCGCGGGCAGATGTTCCAGGGCAACTCCAGCAAGTAGTCGCAGTTCACACAGGCCTTCTTAAGACGATGATGACACTGCGGGCATGCCTGCCAGTCGTGCAGGACGCGCTGCCCACAGCCGGGGCAACTGGGCCTATCCTCGATTTCCTGCAAAAGCGCTTCTTCTTCCAGCGAGCGTTCGTAGGCGGCTGACAATGTTTCCTGCGGGCGCAGCAAGATGTAGATGAAGAGACCAGGCACATTAAGCAGGAGGACGAGCACCGCCACCAGCAGCTGCGCCAAGGGATCGCGCGAGCGGGAGCGCATGTCGCGATATGCCCACAATACAATGGCCAGCCAGAAGGCGGCGATGATTACCGCGGCGAAAAGAGTCGCCACTAGTAGTATGTCATTTAGACTTTCGGACATGTGCAAGTCCCTTACCAGAAAAATTAGACCTAATCTGCTCCAAACTTAGCTGGCTGAAGACTCGCCCAGCAGAAGAATCATTTCGCTAACGATCGTGTCAAATTGGTGGCCAGAGGCATAAAACGAGACCGACCTAATACGCTCAGGTCGGTTGGCATCCGCTATCAGATTAAAGAGGTTGTCAGAATCGAAGGTGTACCACACGCCTTGGTTGATATCGACGTGGTCTTCAATGCAGCTGTCGCAGCGTTTTCTGGCGTCGGCCGCCGCATAGTAGAAACCGCGGTACCAGTGTCGGATGTTCCTTGCGTTCTCGCCGACATAGGACACTTGCAGCATAAGGGGGCATTCACTGGCGGCGCTGCCACAGACGCTTAGCGACTGATAATTTGTCCTGAAGGTAGTCAGAACCCGCAAGGAATCAAATTCGCTGACCGATAAGCCGTCGCCTTCAAAGGTTTGCGTGCAGCGCACTTCCGGCCATCGAATCGCACGAGAGAAAAGTCGCCCGGTGGGGGTTTCTGCTGCGTTATGCTGCACTGCCAATCAGCTAGCGCGCTTACCGCCCGGTTGTCTCCAAGCAAGCTGAAGCTGCCATTCTTGAGGAAGCTGACTGTCGCGCTGCGGGTTGAAATACTGCGGGCGCCGATCCGCGCGACCAACTCCTGCCCGGCAGCAACCAAAGCTCTTCGACTTTCGTCATCGCGGAAGTAAGCAAGAGCCTGGCCGGAGAGATTCAGTACGCGCATCTCATCTTCGGTTACAGTCAGTCTGTACCTGCCATTGCTGCGTATCTGTACATTGACGCCTTTGTCCGAGTTGAGATCGTCGCTATAAATGTCCATCAAGAAGGAGCGGTCACCCTCACCCACTCCAGTCACCAGGACATCCAACTCGCCCTTCAACCCGGAAAACAGTACATATTGCGGGTTTCGGCTCCACTCAAAGCGGGGACGGTTAGCGCTGTTGAATGTCACCTGTGTATCGCCTTGAAGGGTGACCGCAGTCAACAAGGCTTCGGTTTCAGCGTCCGCCGGACTCTGTCGAATAAGAATGGTCGCCTGTGAAAGCGAGTCCGTGCTAATGCCTGTGACGGAGTTGGTCAGTTCCCGGTTTTCGCGGACCGCTACGACGGTAGGGTCGGCTCCGGGCACGATACCTATCGTGCCGGTCGCGACCTGCAGTGTAGCGGACATCGCGACGGTAGAGCGGAAGAGATAATGATAGATACCGAATACTGTGCTGAGTGTTACAGTACAGAATAGGCCGAATGCAGCCAGCATCACGATCCATGCGATTCGGTCCGGCGGAAGGGGGCCCGAATATGTGGGCTGCGATTCTTCGCTGGCGGCCGTTTCCAGCACCTCTTCAGCCTGCTGCATGATGTCCATCGGATTTGAACCGTAAATCAACCCCAAGGCGCAAGGCTATTATAGCATTGCAGCCTGTAAAGCAGAGGTCATATTGCGGTATAATCTGCACAATCGTGGCCGCTGTTATTGCTGCGGAGGGGACTCCACAATGTCGGGTCATAGCAAATGGTCGACAATTAAGCGCAAGAAAGGCGCGGAAGACGCCAAGCGCGCGAAGATCTTTACGCGGCTGGGGCGAGATATCATGGTTGCCGCCCGCGATGGCGGTGGTGATGAGAGCGCTAATGCCAAGCTCAAGCTGGCGATTGCCAAAGCACGGGCCGCCAATATGCCGAAGGAGAATATCGAGCGCGCGATCAAGAAGGGCACAGGGGAAATCGCCGGTGGTGAAGTGGTTGAAATGCTCTACGAAGGGTACGGGCCCGAGGGCGTGGCCTACATAGTGGAGATCTTGACCGATAACAAGAACCGGGCTTTGGCCGAGGTGAAGCATGCCTTCAGCAAACACGAAGGCAGCCTTGCTACAAACGGCGCTGTCTTGTGGCAGTTTGACCAGAAGGGATTTATCACAATCAAAGGCGATTGTGATTTTGACGAGCTCTTCATGGAAGCGGCGGAGGCCGGGGCTGACGATGTCGTCGAGGAAGAAGGGATCGTCACGGTTTACACGCCGCGAGATGGATTCGCCGCGGTCGAACAGGTGTTGGCGCAGGCCGGTTACGAATTTGAGGACGCGGAACTGCGTTGGTTCCCGCAGAATGAGCTCGATATCTCCAAGGGCAAGGCGCTCCAGAATCTACGTCTGATGGAGCAGTTGGAGGACTCGGACGATGTTCAAACCGTCGCTTCGAACCTCAGCATAACGGACGAGGTTTTGGCGGCGTACGAGACCTAGAATGATCTCGCTTGGTATTGATCCCGGCACGGCGTCGCTTGGATACGGTTTCGTCCGCGAGCATGAAGACGGCACTTTGGAGGAGCTCGACCACGGCGTAATCCGCACCAAGGCCAATGTGCCAATGCCCCGGCGGCTGCAGCATATTCACAAGGCCTTGCTGGCCCTTATCGCAAAATATCAGCCGGACCGCGCCGCGGTCGAGGAACTGTTTTTTGCCCGCAACGTAACGACGGCGCTGACGGTAGCCCAAGCGCGCGGAGTAGTATTGTTGACGCTCAATATGGCGGATGTGACGATTGCGGAATACAAGCCTAATGTCATCAAGCAGGCGATCTGCAGTGATGGCGGCGCGGACAAAGCCCAGATGAAGCAGATGGTCAGAGTTTGGCTGGGTTTGGATTCGGCGCCGAGGCCTGACGATGCCGCTGATGCCCTTGCGGTAGCCATCACAGACTTGCACAGTTATCGCTTGCACGATATTGGCCTGGTATAAGGAAAGCCGGCGCGGATGATTACAAGCATCGAGGGCGACCTTGCTCATAAGGCAGCAGACCACGTGGTCCTTAGCGTGGGCGGTGTCGGCATAGAGGTGGTCGCCCCATACAGCACGATAGAGCGTCTCAACTCGGACAGAGTGTTTCTGTATACGCGACTTGTGGTCCGCGAAGATTCATTGTCCCTATACGGTTTCGCGACGGCGAGGGAGCGCGAGCTATTTGACGCCGTACTGAAGATAAGCGGCATCGGCCCGAAATTAGCTGTCAGCATCTTGAGCACGCTAAGCGTCGAGAACATCCGCAATGCAGTAGCGAACGATCGAGCGGAGATCATCAGCCGCGTGCCGGGCATAGGAAAGAAGACGGCGCAAAAGATCGTGCTGGAGCTGCAGGACAAGTTCGCGGGGGGTTTGGATGGCGCCCCGCAAGCACTCGAAGACGAGTCCGGCGCCGTCGTGTTGGATGCGCTCACCGGGCTTGGCTACAGTGTGGTGGAAGCGCAAGCGGCGGTGCAGGCGATCCCTCTCGATGCGCCAGAGAATATCGAAGATCGAATTAGGCTCGCTCTGCAAAGCCTGGGGACTTGAAGCAGGCGCTAGCGGATGGCTTGGCCTATAATTACCGACGGTAGCTTGGTTGGCCAGGTGAATACGGCAGACCATCGAAGGTGGAGAATCGCATGGCAGAGCAGCTCATCGGCAAGCGCGTTGAGGTCTTGGACAAGGGCTGGATTGAGCTTGTCGACCTCATGCCCCATCCGGCTTCGGATGTCAGTGGCGACCTGGCCATCGTGAATGCGGCACGCGTCAGCTTTTTGGGCGAGAGCAAGGGGCCGGAGCGCGACAAGAAGCTGCTATTCTATTTGTTGCGCCGTCGCCATACATCGCCATTTGAGATGGTCGAGTTTAAATTTCGAGTGCGGGCGCCGCTTGTGACGTGGTGGCAATGGGTGCGCCACCGCACCTGGAACATGAACGCGCAGTCCGGGCGCTACACGCCATTTCAAGAGAGTGACTTTTACGTGCCGGATGTTTGGCGCAGGCAGAGCAAAGACAATAAACAAGCCAGCGAAGGGTCCATAGAGCCGCCGGAAAGCGCTGCGCTAACTGAAAAGCTGTTGCGGCATTATGACAAGGGGTTTCGTCTTTATTCAGAGGCATTGGAAGCTGGCGTGTCGAAAGAAATGGCGCGGCTGTTTCTGCCCGGATTCAGCGTCTATTACACCTGGGTCAGCAAAATCGACGCGCATAATCTAATGCATTTTCTGCGGCTGCGCATGGCGAGCGATGCGCAATATGAGATCCGGGTGTTTGCCGCGGCGATCTATGAGCACTTCTTTCGACCAGCGCTGCCTTGGACCGCAGAAGCCTTCGATAGGTACATCCTGGAAAAGGCATAGAGCCCGTTTCCGGGGCTACTCTTCGATATGGACGGGTTCAGCGCGGTTGATTAGGAAGGCTGAAGCCCGCTCGAAATATTCGCGCATTCTGGACCGCGCCGGCTCGTTGATACCGGCATCATCAATAGCTTTCAGCATGTGACGAAGCCAATTGTCGCGCGCAAGCTGATCAATGGGAAAAGGAAAATGACGCATGCGCAAACGCGGATGCCCACGCTCCTGACTGTACCAGTTTGGACCGCCGAAGAACTGCACCAGGAACAGGTAAAGACGTCGCTTAGGCTCAGCCAGGTCAGCGGGATACATCGGTCGCAGGATCGGGTCGTCGGCGACGGCGGCATAGAAGGCATCAACCATTGCGGCAATTGGTTCTTCGCCGCCGATCAAATCGAATACAGTTTCGGGCGTATGCGGCATGGTGCGCCTTTGAATTAGGCGAACGCGCTCAATGATAGAACTGATCTGCATAGCTTCCACCACGGAGAGCGGTATCAATCTACGATGCTAGCAGAAAAGTTCGGCTTTACAATCGTTTCACTGATTGTACAATCCGTGAATTAGCTCATTCGCAGGCGAGGATAATCGGCAATATGGTAAGGATCAGACTCTGCGTTGGCATTTTTGCGCTGCTGTACTCGATGGGAATCGGCGCCGGTCAGGCACAGGATCATGAAATGGTCAGAGTCAGCGGCTCCGCGATCGTCAATGGAGTGATTGAAGAACTCGTGAGTGCTACTGACACGGGCAGCGGCGACATGATTGCCATCAAGACGAGGGGCACGGGACGCGGGATCCAAGAATTCTGCGCTGGCGAGGTTGACGCTGCGACCGCTTCTCGCAAGATGACAAGTGATGAACTAGCCGCCTGTGAAGCAAATGAAATCGCTCACAGCGAATTCCTGATCGGCCATCATATCGCAGCCTTCGTCGCTCACGCGGATGTCCCGGCGCAGTGTCTGCAGTTTGACGCGCTTCAAGATGTGTTTAGACCGACCGCCAGCAATGTAAGGACGGACTGGTCGTTTTACGATGCGGAAAGCGCCGACTTGCCTTTGAGCGTCATTTTGCCCGATGTAAGCGATTTGACCTATGTCATCGCGGATGACCAGGTCCTCGGCGAAGGACTTAGGTTGGACGTCCAGTACTTTGTCGATGCAAATGAGGCAATGGACATTGTGGCGGAGACGCCAGGAGCGCTGGCCTTGGTCCCGTGGAATATGCAGGTTGAAGACAACAAGTCGATAGCTGTGTTGGAAGTTGGCGGCGGTGGCTTGGGCGCTTGCTCACTGCCATCAGCGGAAAATGTAGAAGGCGAAAACTACCCCTTCGCGCGCTCTCTCTATTTCTATGTCAACCGCGCCAGCCTCGAGGGCAAGGAAAGGTTGGCCGAGTTGACCCAGTTCAGCATCAGTGAAGCGAGCGCGGCCGTGATTGAGGCTGCAACCGCCGTACCACCTTCCGACACGATCTACGCTGTAAACGCCGACGTACTGGCGAATGCTGACACAGCGCCAGGTGTTAGTGGTGACGTTGGCGACTTTCGGATTCCACCGGATCTGAGCGGGGAGATTCGTATCGTCGGAGCGGCAAATGCGCATCAAGTCTTGAGCGGCGCTGGTGACGGCCTCGGCGAGCAGTTGACCATCAGCTTCGGCCTTGCCGGGACAAAGGCGGGCATCGGCGCCCTGTGCGATAGCGAAGCGGATATCGCCGTATTGGACGGACCAGCGGAAGCTAGCGCGCTCGAAAACTGCGCGGCGAATGGTGTCGTGACGATTCCTTTGCCATTGGGCGCTCAAGCGACTGTACTCATAGGCAATGCAGCTGATGAATATGCCGCCTGCTTAACGACCGAGCAGATCGACAAGATTTGGCGGGCGGGCTCGACAGACATGGTCATGAACTGGGCCGACATAGACGACGCCTTCCCCGCCCAATTGCTGACTCTGTTTGGTTTGCCCACGCTTGATATCCACACTGACATCCTCTTGCAGACGGGCGGCGAGACGATCCCGCCGGCCCGCCGCGATACCGAGCGGGATTTCGACCCGCTGTATCGGGCGGCTGCGGTCGGCAATGTCAGCGGCGGGCTCACCTATATGAGTTGGCGCGACTATCAGAGCGTAGTCGAGAATGAGCAGGCGAATATTCAGCTTGTCACCGTAGACGCTGGCAAGGGCTGCGTGGAGGCGAATCGCGGAAGTATCGAGGATGGTATATACCCGCTTGCGCGCCGGGCCAGCCTGCTCGTTAGCGAGGCATCGCTGGCCGAAGTCAATGTTCAGGCGTACTTGTGGAGCTTGCTCAACGACGATAACTGGACAGCGCTCGAACGGAGTGGATTCATAAGCGCCTCAAATCTGGAATTGCCCATTTTGCGGCGTGAACTGCTTCGCTGGTACGCGGAAGCGGAAAGCCGATATCCACCCGCGGGGGAGGAAACGGCGCCGGAAGACGACTCCGAGACCGCCGACAGCGGCGATGACAACAGCGCCGGATAGATTCTTGTCGTCGCGTTTCACTTCACGCTTCAACTCAGCCTGCGCCGGCCGGAGGAGTCTTCTGGCTGTGTTATACTGCGCCTGATGCTCGGGAGGGACGGGAGAACGCTATGCATGGCGACTTGCTCGCCTTCGACCTGGAAACGACCGGGTTGAACCCCGCAACTGACGAAATCATCGAGATCGGTGTGGCGCGGTTTCGCGACGGCGAGGTGCTTGACCAGTTTCAGTCGCTCGTTAAGCCATCGATACCGATACCGGCGGACATCACCCATTTGACGGGGATCCACCAAGAGGATGTTGAAGATCAGCCGACGATCGACGACCTGCTGCCAGGGATAGAAACTTACTTTGCCGATTCGCCCGTCATCGCGCATAACGCGGGCTTCGATCTATCGTTCATGCAAAAGCATGGGGTACTGCGGTCCAATTGGGCAATTGATACGCTTGACCTGGCGGCGATCGTCTTGCCAGCAGCCCCGCGTTACGGCCTCGGCGCCTTGGCGGCACAGGAGGGAATTGAGTTAGCCAATGCCCATCGCGCTCTTGATGATGCGGTCGCGACCGGGCACCTGTATTGGAGACTTTGGAAGCGGCTGTGTCAACTTCCGCCTAATGTTCTGTCCGAGATTATTCGCGCCAGCGCTGGCAAGTCGTGGTTGCTACGGGAAGTATTCCAGGCGGCGCTCGGGGAGAGCCTGAAATCGAATGTCCAGCAGCGGCCGACGGCGCCATTTGCGGCGGAGCGCCTCGACGCCCGCCCTCTGGACCTCGAAGATGCGGGACACGATACCTTGCCGTTGGAAGCGATTACCGATGTATTAGGACCTGGCGGTCGACTGGCGGAGGATTTCGCCGACTACGAGAGTCGTGACGAGCAGCTCGCCATGGCTCGTGAAGTTGCTCAAGCGCTTAACGATGGCGGTCAGGTCATGATCGAAGCGGGCACAGGCACGGGCAAGTCGCTGGCTTATCTGATTCCGGCTGCGCTATGGGCGATGCAGAATGGCCAGCGAGTTACGATCTCGACGCAAACGATTAATCTGCAAGAGCAGTTGTTGAAAAAAGATATTCCACAGGTCAGGCGGGCTGTCGGTTCCGATTTGCAGGCGGCGCTGATGAAAGGGCGCGGCAACTACCTGTGTCCGCGCAGACTGGAGACCTTGCGCCGGCGAGGGCCGGCCAATCTCGAAGAATTGAAGACGTTGGCGAAGATCCTGGTATGGCTGCAAGGATGCGACTCGGGCGACCGTGGGGAGATCACGCTGCGCGGCGGAGAGTGGTCGGTGTGGGCACGCCTGAGCGCCCAAGACGAAGGCTGTTCGCTATTTCGTTGCGCCAGCGAGATGGAGGGCGTATGCCCGTTCTATCGCGCCCGCCAGCGTGCGGAAACGGCCCACCTTCTCATCACGAATCACGCGCTGCTTATAGCGGACGCCAGAATCGAGAATCGCGCCTTGCCAACCTACCACAATCTCATAGTTGACGAGGCGCATCATCTGGAAGATGCGATAACCAATGGATTGAGCCGCCAGATAGACCAGCAGCATATCCTGGCGCGGCTGCGGGACCTGGGCGATAGCAAGACCGGCCTACTGGGTGAGTTTCTGGGTGCGGCTCGCGGCCATTTTCCGCCAGGCGCCATTGAGCCGCTCGAAATATTTGTCAGTCACATCGCCGATGCGGTTGATGAAATGAGGTCTTTTGTGCGCCTTTATTTTCGAGCTTTGCATGAGTTCGCCGTGAAGCAAAAGGCGGCGAATCGGTATGCCATGCGAGTTACAGATTCCCAGCGAGACGGTGGAAGTTTCACCGGTGTGTTGAACGCCTGGAGGCAACTGGGACCCTACCTGTTGGCGGTCGCAGACGCTATGGAGCGCCTCTGCAAAGCCTTGCCTCGCTACGAGCAGTATAATCTGCCGGATTTCAGCGACTACAGCAGCGAAATACGAGGACATTGGCGATATCTCGCCGAGCTGCTTGAACAACTGGAACAATACACGCAGGAACCGGCTGCCAACGCCGTTTACGCGTTGACCGCCGGCGAGCGCCCCGAGAGGCTTCGGCTGCACATTTCACCGCTGCATGTGGGTCCGATGATGGACGAATATCTAAATCAGCGCTTGGAGAGTATCGTGCTCACGAGCGCCACTTTACAGACACATGGAAACTTCGAGCACATCAAGGAGCGCTTGTACACCGACAGCTACAGAGCGGTAGGGCTCGGTTCACCGTTCGATTACCAGACGTCTACCCTGGTATACATTCCACAGGATATTCCCGCACCGAACCAGAGAAGCGGCTACCAGAAAATGATCGAGCGCGGCATCATTGAGCTGGCAGCGGCGTTGAATGGGCGCGTCATGGTGCTGTTTACAAGCTATGCCCAACTGCGGGAAGTATCCAAGGCGATTACGCCGCGGCTCACGCTCGGCGATATCAGAGTCTACGACCAGAGTTTCGGCACGAGCCGCGACTTGTTGCTGGAGAGCTTCAAGAAGGCGGAACGGGCTGTGCTTATGGGCACGCGGAGTTTCTGGGAAGGCGTGGATATCCCGGGCGATGACTTGAGCGCGGTTGTGATCGCCAAGTTGCCCTTTGCGGTGCCGTCCGATCCGATCTTTGCCGCGCGCAGCGAAACCTATGCCAATTCCTTCCAGGAATATGCCGTGCCCGACGCGATACTTCGCTTTCGGCAAGGCTTTGGACGATTGATTCGCCGACGGAGCGACCGCGGCGTGGTGGCCATATTTGACAGCCGCGTCATCAGCAAGAATTACGGGGCCAGCTTTCTTGAATCTTTGCCCGATTGCACCATACAATTCGGTACAGTGGACAAGTTGCCAATAATCGCATCAAGCTGGATCGATCAGTCATAGGCCAGAACGATGAAGACACCGGCGGGTAGAGAGTGCCCACATTATTACTCCGACTTCAACCGTCATACACGTGACGTGGAAGAGTGCCGGCTCGCCAAGCGCAATCCCGACTCCGAGCTCTGGCATCCCAAAGATTGCGTCAAATGCCCGGTCCCAGATATTCTCCTCGCCAATGCCAGCCGCGATACAGAGCTCAAACTGACGATACGATCAAGTTTTCTGGGCCTAATCAGACGCGTCGAGGTGGAAGCGATCTGCCTAAAGAACGGCGAAAAGGTGGATCCTTATGTAGGCTGCCCGGATGAGCATCCCGGACTGGAGATATTCCGTCAGGCCCTGGAAAGCAGCGATGATTAAAGGCGTCCTGCTCGACCTCGACAACACACTGCTCCATAACCCGGACCGTCAGTGGGTCCAAGCCTTTCGTCAGGGATGGGATCGGCACTTCGCGAAATGCTTCGGCATCAGCCGCGCTTCCGACGCTCTACGCAGCGCCATCGGTCGTCTCAACGCCAAGCCCGAATCATCGGTCACCAACGCTGAATTGATACTGGATACCCTAGTTTGCGAGATGCCGATTTCAAGAGAGGAGATCTCCGCCGCGCTTACGTCATTCTACGCGGGTCCGTACCACGGCTTCCGAGCGAATACGTCGCCCATTGCGAGATCGGCGGACCTGGTGGAAGACTTGCTGAATCAGGGCCTGCTGGTTGCAATCGCGACCAATCCGCTGTTCCCGGAGGTCGCGACTCGCGCGCGCATCGTCTGGGCGGGCTTGGGTGATTTTATCGGGGAGTTTGCGTTCATCACACACAGCGAGAATATGCACTTCGCCAAACCGGATCCCGCGTACTTTGCCGAAGTGGTCGCGCGGGTGGGCGTCGAACCGGATGAATGCCTGGTCATTGGAGACAGCCCAACCAACGATATCGCGCCAGCAAGCGCCTTGGGCATTCATACGTGGCGAGTGAGTGACGAACTCGGCCTGAAGCCCATCCTTGAACGATTGCGCGCAGCAGATTGGCAAAATGAGCTGTTGGCTAGAGGAGTAGACGCCGACATGCTTGTGCCCCAATTCAAGGGAAATCTCGCCGCGCTGTCCGGTCTTCTCGGCGAGGTGAAGGAACACCAGTGGAAGCAACGCCCGGACCCGGAGGAATGGTCTATTCTGCAGATCCTGTGTCATCTTTGGCACGCGGAAACCGAAGTGCATCAGCAGCGATTGCGGACTATACTTAAGGAGGATGACCCATTCATACCCGCATTGCCTCCGCCGGGACCGGACATCCCGGAATGCCACAATGATGGCCTTGAAGTGTTCGAACGCTTTCACCGTGAAAGACTGCTTACCATGGAAATGCTAGCAGATTTGCACGATGGTGATTGGGCGCGGCCGGCGCGACACAGCATTTTTGGATTGACCAACCTGCTGGAGATGGCCTACTTCACCGCTCAACATGACCGATTGCACATTGCGCAGCTCTGTCAAACGCTTGGGAAATGTGCCGACTGAACGGATCTCAAGCCAGGAGTCGCCAGGTCAGCGGCGGATTACGTTGACGAATATCAGTCATAATGTAAAATAGATTTAGATAGTTCTGAACTTCACAATTGCTATTCCGGAGTCGGTCATGATGGAAACAGCAGCGAATCCGGCGAGACTATCAGAGCAGTTGGACGACGGTTTGGCCGCTGTCGAGCGCGCCATGCTTGATGTCACCGACAGCCAAGTCGAGGTACTGGGCGAAGCCAGCCGGCATATTTTGAGCGCCGGTGGCAAGCGAATTCGGCCGAGGCTGCTTATGCTGAGTTATCTGGCGCTTGGGGGTGACGACATAATGAGCGTCGCCAAACCGGCGGCGGCGATCGAGTTGATGCATACGGCCAGCGTCGTGCACGATGACATAAACGATCACGGCACCATGCGCCGGGGACGACCATCAGTGAACGCGATTTGGGGACGCACTTTTGCCCTGCTGACCGGTGACTTTCTTTTCACGGCGGTCTATGAGTTGATGGCGCCTTATCGCGATCTAAATGTCGATCTGGCGCGGGCCGCTACCGCCCTGGTGGAAGGTGAGACGCTGCAAGCCAGCGCCGTCAAGAACAACAGCTTCACTCGTGAAGTGTACATGGACATCATCGCGCTCAAGACGGCTGCCCTCTTCCGAGCCGCTGCTGTGATAGGCGCCAAGATGGCAAATGCCAGTCGCAGCGAGATAGAATCGCTGGCTGACTTCGGATTCAAAGTTGGTCTGGCATTTCAAATTGTCGATGACATCCTCGATATCGTGGCCGATGACGAGAGCTTGGGCAAGACCAGCGGCATCGATGTTGGGCAGGGCCGCGGCGTGGCTGTGGCGCTGCATGCCCCCAACGGCAACGGCAGCGCCCAAGCTTTCGACCCGCTGGATGCGATCAAGCGGAAGATGATGGAAGGCGACACCATCGATAAAGCGCGCGCTCATGCGGCGCTGCTTGCCGACGGCGCGGTCGCCGAGTTGGCTGGACTGGCTGAGTCACCGGCTAAATCAGCGCTGGCGGAATTGGCGTTGCTTGTCATTGATCGGGAGACCTGAGCGAAGAGATAGGCTGGAGCTGTAGAGACGTGTATCATTAAGATGCGCGTCTCTTTTTTGCATGCACAGGACGGTTATCTATGGCGATCAAAGTAGCGAATATCAGCGAGATGCGCGCCATCGAAGAGGCGGCAGATCGCTCAGGAATCAGCTACGAGCAGATGATGATTGACGCCGGGCGCGCGGCTAGCGCTTACCTGCAATCGCGCCTCATGATAAGCAAAGCGTCCGTTATTGTTTTCCTGGTTGGCAAAGGGAATAACGGCGGGGACGGCTTGGTCATGGCGCTTGATCTGGCGAGCAAGACCGCCGCGGATATTCGGCTCTACTTGGTCGAGATGCGAGGAGCGCGCGATACACATTTCCGAGCTGCGGTCGACGCTGGCATCGTCTATGCTGTTGCTGCTGACGATGCTGAAGGCAGCATACTAACCGATTGGATCGGCAAAGCAAGCGCAGTAGTCGACGCGCTATTTGGCATCGGCCTGCGGCTGCCATTGAGCGGTCGCGTGGCGGCATTAATTGAACAGGTCTCGACGCGCCTGAACATCACCGACAGGTCCGCAAGCGGCGCCAACAAGATTGAGCACGTGAGCGGCGTTGTAATTGGAGGCGGGCGACGTCCATTCGTTCTTGCCCTCGACTGCCCCAGCGGCGTCGATTGTGACAGCGGGGATGTCGATCCTTGTACGATTTCTGCCGATGCGACTGTCACGTTCATCGCGGCGAAGCCGGGGCTGTTGACGTTCCCGGCGGCTGGAAAAGTCGGTGACCTTGTTGTTGCGCCGCTTGGCATCCCGTCGACCTTGCGCGAATTGGAGCGGGTCTCTACCAGTCTGGCGGACGGCGAGCTCGCCGCTTCGCTACTCCCGCCAAGGCCCTTAGACGGCCACAAGGGAACCTTTGGCAAAGCGCTGCTTGTCGCAGGCTCGCAGAACTATATCGGCGCGGTCGCTCTGGCAAGTGAGGCCGCCTGCCGATCCGGTATTGGGTTGGCCACGGTTGCTACATCGCCGGAACTCATCGGCATCGTATCGAGCAGATTGCGCGAGCCAACTTGGCTCCCCTTGAGAGCCGACAGCGGCGCAATAAGCGAGCGGGCGAGCGATAAGGTCGTGGCGGCCGCGAGGACTTACGACGCTCTGCTTATGGGTTGTGGCCTCGGACTCCATGAATCTACGCAGGCCTTCATCAGGAAAGTTGTGACTGCTGCTGAACTGCCGCCGCTGATATTGGACGCCGATGCCTTGAACGCGCTGAGTCAGCAGCCAGAATGGTGGCAATTTTTCCCGGCCGGCACCGTTATCACACCGCACAGCGGCGAGATGTCCCGCCTAACCGGGCTGTCAACCGCGGAGATTAACAGCGATCGCTGGAATATCTCGAGGCAATATGCAGCCCGCTGGAATGTCGTGGTCGTGCTGAAGGGAGCGCATACCATCGTTGCAGAGCCCGAAGGTGAGGCAAGTGTGATCCCATTCAAGACCGACGCGCTCGGCACGGCAGGCACGGGAGATATCCTGGCCGGACTGATAACAGGCTTGCGCGCCCAGCGGCTGAGCGCCTTTGACAGCGCCCGGCTTGGCGCTTACGTTCACGCGCTGGCTGGAATGATCGCTGTGGACAGCGTAGGCAGCAGCCGCAGTGTCATTGCCGGCGATGTGCTTGCGGCCCTGGGTACCGCATTTATGCGGATCGAGAGCGCTTAGCCGTCAGTCTCCAGTCTAGCCTTGGCCTTGTCTTTTGCCTCTTTGATGCTGGCTTGCATTTCGAGTTCGGCGGACGCGGCGCCAAACTGCGTGAGGTCCCGACGCAGCGTCGGACCGCTCCGCTTGATATGCAATATTGCGAAAACGGCGCCAAGCAAGATCCCAAGCAATATGCCGGCAAAGGTGGCGTTTTCGTCCAGGTCAAATCGCTTCAGTCTCACGCTCTTCGTCTTTATCTGCGACAACGACCGCTCGGAGGCGGATCAACTCGCGCAAAAATGCCAGCAGGCCGGCGAGAAAACTCTTGATCTGAATCAATGGATCAAGGGCGTTGCTATTCACGAATTGAGCGGTCGCTTTGCTCAGGCGGGTCGTTTCTCGCGCATTGTCCAAGATTGGCTTGACTTCCGAACGCAACATGATTAGAAAACCGGCCGCTTGCAGCAGCAGAATTGTAACAGCGGCAATGACCAGAACAGATTCAAGGAGCAATAGCAGCAGAAAGACATCGCGGAATATCTGGACGAAAGGCGCCCAAGTCTCGGCGGCGGTCAGCGCAGCGGCCAGCGCGGCAACCAGCAGAAGCAAAATTAGCAAAATCCCGACAATAGAGGTGATCTTGATGAGGCGTGTGATCTTGATGCCACCGGAAGCTTGAACAGCGGGTGGCGATGCGGTACCGGTTTCAGCCTCACTTTCGGTCATGGTCTAACGCCGCGAAACAGGAGTGGTAGGATTCGCTGTCAGAATCTGGGCGAAGACCAAGAGCGCCAATGCGCCAATGGAAGCGGGCAGCAAATGTATGATGCCGATTTTCAGGAGTGCGATATCGAGGCGCCCGCCGATGTACTGACCCAACAGGAAGCCGAGCCAGCTTGTGACTATGAAGAGGACCATGCGGCGCGCATCGCCACCCATCACGACGTGGAAGCCCAAACCGTACATTGTGGCGATAACGAAGGCGAAGACAAATATAGGGTTCGGCATTGTAGTTGCGATTCAGTATTCCAGTGGTTAAAATCTCAAGTCAGTGTAGCATAAAGCACAATTGCAGTCACGCCTCAGCGGCATAAACCATGAACGTCATTGATCTTGAAATCCTCATTCCCGCTTCGCCGGAATTCATATGGCGTTTCCTTGGCGACCTTTCCGCCTTGCCGCAATGGCAGGAAGATGTCGACTCGGTCTCGTTTTTGTCCACCCAGCGCGATGGCCGGAGCACGCGCTGGCGCGCTTCGTCAGACAATAACAACGATATGGTTGTCGAAATAAGCGCCTGGTACGACACGCTTGGCTATGAATACAGCGTGAAGGATGGGACGAGTTTCGCTGAGAACCAAGGACGAATCCGCCTTCACGAGGTGACCGACGGAACGCTGGTTCGTTGGACATTTCAGTACGAACTCAAGGGCATGTTGGGCGGCTTGCGGAACTCCATGCGAATAAAGCGAGGTACGACAAACCAGATACAGGCAAGCCTGCGCAACCTGCATCAGCTAATATCGCAGGAGTCGGGCGGCATCTCCACACATGAAGCCAAAGCCAGCGTCAAAGAAGCGCCCGATGTTGGTGAACGGTTGACGTATAAGCCACGCCATCCCTCCACATTCCAAGATCCGGCGCTGGAGGAATTGTCGGCGAGCGAGACCGATACCGATACCGACAAGCAGCCAGCTTTCTATGACTTTGAACCTTCATCCGAGCCGGTGCCAGCGGCGGTTGACACGGACACCAAACCAAATCCGGTCGTTCTCGCGCCGGGATTTGAATTGGAGATCGAAGGCGAGCCAGACGTAAAACTGGATGACACGAAGCCGGTGGTGATTGAAGCGCTCTTTGAAGACTCCGCCGTGGTGGAGCCGGAGCCAGCCGCAGCGCTGCCTTCGCCTGTAAGCGACATGCTGTCTGCTCCAATGCGGGAGCGGCCGTCGCCGCCCTTGAGGGAAACCCGCGACACAGCTGAGCTCAGCGTATTTGAGATATTCGGGCTGCAGAAGCCAAGTGAAGCCCGGGCAGAGGCGCGTCTGCTCCGGACGGCAGGCCGCAAAACGGACAGGCCCGATGAAATATCGGCGGAACTTGCGCAGCGGAAGGTGAGCCATATAGAGACGCCCGAGTACATGATGCCACCGGCGACAGTAGCAGAATCGGCTTCAGGATCTATAACCGGATTGCGCCGCCGCGCGAGGCGTGGCAGCACTATGCTTCGGTCGCACACTTGACAATCAACGAATAAAACGAGTCAAACAGAAGCGCAATACATCAATAAAATAGAACACCCGCCTTTCGCGAGTGTCGCTTCTTTCAGAATATGGGGTGGAGGCTCGAACCCTCAACCGCCTGAACCACAATCAGGTGCTCTGCCATTGAGCTACGTCCACCATGCTCAAACGAAAAGTGTATCACGTTGATTTTGCGAAATCTAGGCTGATATCGGGCTGAGACTTGTCACTTTCCTGAACAACTGTGAGCACAGCAATTTGAACGGCAGTTTGGTAAACCCTTACGATGTGACAGTCGATATTGAACTGGGGCGCGCGAAAAACCTCACGGACATCACTTTCGTTCAGAAGCCCCTCCCGCTGACCGGTCAGCCGATACAGTTGTCGGATGAACGCCCGAATTACTCCCCGGCCTTGCAGCTGCCCCGACAGCACAAAAATAGCCCGGCCCGATGACTGCAGAATACGCGCCAGTTCAGCCAAGACTTGCTCACTGAAGACGAATGATGTTGGGAATGTGCAGACTACGGTTCCGATGGCGCCTGAGCGGTACGGCAGGCGCATAGCGTCAGCCCTGGCAAGGTCGGCGCGCAGGTGAGTCCGCTGAAGTTTCCGCTGTGCCAGCCGTCCCATTGCGCTTGAAAGGTCAAGCGCGACAGTCGCATAGCCTTGACGCTGCAAGTCGATCTGCAAGTCTCCTGTCCCGTGAGCCAACTCCAGGACGATGCCTTCCTCCGGCTCCGGCAAGTACCGTAATGCACAGCGTTGCCAACTGCGCCAGTGCCCGAGCGACACCTGTCGACTGACAGCATCGTAGGTGAAGGCGAGCTCGTTGTAGAGGAGCTTGAAACAGAGGCGCCAGAATCTGTTCAGCATGACCTCAGAGCGGTTATGATTTTTGCCGGATTATCGGTGATCAAGCCGTTGACGCCCAGGCGGCTCAAGGCGCAGGCGCGTTGCGGGTCATTCACCGTCCAGACGTTGACGCAGTAGCCCTGTGCCCGCGCCCAATTCATGTATCCCTCATCAACCATGTCATGCCGCGGGTGCCGCGCTTCGTGCCACAGTTTCTTGAGTGGAAGATAATGCGCAACAGGCATTTCGGGCTGATAGAGAAAGCCCATCATAACCATGGGCAACATTCCCTTAACGCGCCTCAGAACCACCGGATCGAAACACGAGATTATGACCTGCTCGCGCATGTTGTGGCGTCGAATGCAATCGGCGAGCGGTTTCTCCATGCGATCTACCGATTCCCGGGAACATTTAATCTCGACGTTGATCAGTAAGGCATTGCCGAACTCGTCGAAGACCTCGTCGAGGGTCGGAATCCGCTGGCCCGCAAACCCCTCAGCGAACCAGGCGCCGGCATCCAAGCGCTTGAGTTCTGCCAGGGTCAGATCGGCAACGTTGCCTTGCCCGTCGGTGGTTGCATCAACTGTACAGTCATGAAGGATCACGAGATGTCCATCGCGCGAAAGTTGGACATCGAGTTCAATGCCGTGGGCGCCCTGCTCGTATGCCAATTGGAACGAAGCAAGCGTATTCATAGGAGCGCTGGCCATGGCGCCGCGGTGGCCGAAAACCAATGCCTCGCCGGATTCCATCGCTTGTTGAATCGTTGGATATCGCATCAGAACCTGCATTGCCTCAGCGGCTATATGAGGATCTGCACGCTGCCATTTTCGATGCGCGCTTCAAAGCAGGGCACATCCACCTCGGCCGGGCGGCGCGTCACTTGGCCGGTTCGTACATCAAAGCGGGCCCCATGCCGCGGACATTCAAGCTCGTATCCGACCAGTTTGCTTGGCTGGTCGTATTGGTCAAAGGCAAGCACATTGCCATCGTGTGTACACAGGTCCTCTATGGCGTAGACGACGCCGCCGATATTGAACACGGCGATCCAGCGGCCACCGACACCAAAGACTTCGCGTTGGCCCGGAGGCAACTCATCGCTGGGACAAAGCGTCACCCACTCGGCCATTGGTCTCTCATTCCTGTTCAAGCACCGCCCAATGTTCGTCGCCGTCTTGACCGTAGGCGCCGACAACCAATACTTTCAAGGGAAGCAGCGCGCATTTAACGCGGTTGATGCTCAACTGCAGACCGATGTTATCCAACAGCTGCTGCTTGTTGATCTGCCGCGCATCGTCAAGCGCTATACCGATGATCTCCTCGCCGAACATTGACGCCGACGCCTGACTGATGGCACAGCCTTCGCCGTCCCAGCCGACTTCCGATATCGTGCCATCTTCATGCAGCCTTATCGTAAGTCTCAGGCGATCGCCACAGAGCGGGTTGCATTCTTCGTGGTCAAAGTCGTTCGGCTCGAGCAAGCCCCAGTTTCGCTGATTCCGCGCGTGATCCAGAATGAGTTCGCGAAACATATCTTGCATGGACTACCCCAGTTGTGAGCCGTATCGATGAAAAAGCGCCACTCATGATGCGCCTTGCATTCTAGCATTGATAGGGTACGCGCCGCAATCGAAGCGAAAACCAGCGGATCAACCGATGATCTTTGCTTCGATCTCATCCATCAGACGTTGGCGCACTCTTTCGAAGGGAATGCGCTGCAGCAATTCGTCGAAGAAACCTTCGATGATCATGAGCTGTGCTTGGGGCCGCGTGATGCCACGGCTCATCAAATAGTAGATCGGCTCTTTCTCAAGCGTGCCGAAGGTCGCAGCGTGAGAACAAGCGACGTCGTCCGCCTCGATTTCCAGCCCTGGAATGCTGTCCATGCGGGCTTCGTCGCTCAGTAGCAGATTACGGCAGACTTGGTAGCCGTCTATCCGCTGCATTTGTGGCAGAGACTTGATCATGCCTTGCCACAAGGTGCGGGCATTATCACGCGCGGCGCCCTTGAATAGCAGATCAGTATTGGTCAATGGGGCATTGTGGTTCTGCTGCGTATCCAGGTCAAAAAATTGATCGCGATCGGCGAAGAAGAAGCCGCTCACCCGCGCGTTGGCGCCCGTGCCGACCGCGTCGACTTCTATGAAGGCTTTAGTGAGACGGCTGCCCATAACGCCGTTGACCCAGTCCAATTGCGCGTCTCGGCCGACGACGCCGCGCTGGTGGCTGAATTCGAATGTTTCGCGATTCCAATCTTGCAGCGACACGTAACGCAGATTGCTCGCAGCGCCGACGATCAACTCGGTCGCGCCGATGTATGCCGACTGCTCGTCGCTTTTACGCGAGGCGTATTCGACTTGCATGGTCGCCTGCGCATTGTTGTAGCAAACGACATGCAGCGGAAGCTCCGCGATGGTGTTCCGCGGCACATAAACAAAGACGCCATAGTTCCAAAGCGCCGCATGCATGGCAGCGAATTTACCATCGGCGGGCGTCACGGCGCGGGTCATCAAATTCGCCTTCACAAGGTCTTCGTGGTCACGGATGGCGGACCGCAGGTCCGTGAAGATAACACCCTGTTGAGCGAGGCTGTCCGACAGCTCAAAGCGGACGACCATCCCGTCAACAAATACCAGCAGCCCGCCCTGTTCTTCCCCGGTCAATGGTTCCAGGTTTTTGCTTGGCACGGCAGAAGCGGTCGCGCCATTGGCGGGTATCAGGCGGTCGGCTTCATCCCAGCGTATGCTTCGGTAGTCGGTCCGGCGCCATTCTTCTTCCATGTAGGGCATAGGCGTCTGGAGATAGCGCTTCCAAGCGTCGAAACGCCGTTCACGAAGCCAGTTCGGCTCCTCGCGCTCGCTGCTGAGCGCGTCGACGTCCGCGCGTGTGAATCTCGGCGCTTGCGGTAAAGACGATCGCCTGCGAACTACTGCCACGTTTTATCTCCTTTGATGCACATTATCGACAGGTTATGTGGATTTGCTGACTAAATGCTGGTCAATTGCTGTCCAACTAATGTCCGATTGCTGTCACTCTTCCGTCTTTTTTTGTCCTTTTTCGCGTCTCTGGAAGGCACAGACTGAAACTAGGCGACTCACCGAGCCGCCCTACAAACAGTGGCGTTCCGTCCAAGGCCTTGCTTAAAGGTCTTCCAATCTGGCGCCTTTGACGAGGCTAACCGATAGAGCCTTCGAGCTGAATCTGAATGAGCCGGTTAAGCTCCAGCGCATACTCCATCGGCAATTCTTTAACCAGAGGCTCGAGGAAGCCGTTCACGATCATGGCGTTTGCCTCGTCTTCGTTGAGGCCGCGGCTCATCAGGTAGAAGAGCTGATCTTCCCCGACCTTGCTCACGGAGGCTTCATGGCCCATGGTCACGTCTTTAGCATCGATTTCGATGGTCGGATAGGTGTCCGACCGGCTGGCGTCATCGAGCAGCAAAGCATCACAGACCACGTTGCTTTTGCTGCTGCGAGCCGCCTTGTCAATCTTCAACAAGCCTCGGTAGCTGGCGCGGCCGCCGTCCTTGCTGATGGACTTGCTGATGATCTGGCTGGTGGTGTTCGGCGCCAGATGCGTGATCTTCGCGCCGGCGTCCTGATGCTGACCATCGCCGGCGAAGGCAATTGACAGCACTTCGCCATGCGCGCCCTCTCCACGCAAGATCACGGCGGGGTATTTCATTGTCAGGCGGCTGCCGAGATTGCCATCGACCCATTCCATGGTCGCGCCTTCTTCGGCGACAGCGCGTTTCGTCACCAGGTTGTAGACGTTATTCGACCAGTTTTGGATCGTCGTATAACGGCAGCGCCCGCCCTTCTTCACGATAATCTCGACGACCGCGCTGTGCAGGCTATCGGAGCTGTAGATTGGCGCAGTGCAGCCCTCGACATAGTGAACATACGCGCCTTCATCGACGATGATGAGCGTACGTTCAAACTGACCCATATTCTGCGTGTTGATGCGGAAATAGGCCTGCAAGGGCATTTCTACTTCTACGCCCGGCGGCACATAGATGAAGCTGCCGCCCGACCAGACGGCCGTATTCAAGGCGGCGAATTTGTTGTCGTTTGATGGGATTACCGTGCCGAAGTACTCCTGTACGATCTCGGGATGTTCGCGCAAGCCGGAATCCATATCGAGGAAGATGACGCCCTGCTCTTCCAGGTTTTCCTGAATGTTATGATACACGGACTCGCTATCGTACTGCGCCGAGACGCCGTGCAGGAACTTTTGCTCCGCCTCGGGGATACCGAGTCTGTCGAAGGTCTCTTTGATTTCCTGCGGCACCTCATCCCAGTCGTCTTCGGTTTTATCGGTCGCGCGCACGTAGTAGTAGATGTCGTCATAGTCGATCTGGTTCAGGTCACCACCCCATTGGGGGGTCGGCTTGTCCATGAAAATGTTGTAAGCCTCAACACGCCGGTCGGTCATCCACTGTGGTTCATCTTTCATCGCGCTTATTTGGCGCACAATGTCTTCATTGACGCCCTTTTGGCTCTTGAAGGCGTAGTCCACGTCATCGTCATGGAAACCATACTTCTCGGCATAACTCAAGCCGACTTCCTTCAAGGCTTCTTCTTCGTGGGTCAGTTGCTTTTCACTCTCGATCATGTCAACCATAGTGCAGTCCCCGTCAGTCTAGACTCCCAGCTGCGCTAAATGCTTCTCCCGTATCCACTCGTAGCCCTTCTCTTCGAGCTCGAGCGCCAATGCGGGACCTCCGCTTTCGACTATTCTTCCTTCGTACAGAACGTGCACGAAATCCGGCTTGATGTAGTTCAGCATACGCTGATAGTGGGTGATGACGAGCGCGCCCATGTTAGGACCGGTCAAGGAATTCACGCCATCCGCCACAATGCGCAGCGCGTCAATATCCAGGCCCGAATCGGTCTCGTCGAGCACAGCGATTCGCGGTTCCAAGACGGCCATTTGCAAAACTTCGGCGCGCTTTTTCTCGCCGCCGCTGAAACCCTCGTTAAGATAGCGCCCGGCGAAGGCGTGGTCGATGTGCAACTGCGTCATCTTTTCGCGCATCATGCGGGCGAATCTGGGAATCGGAATACCCTTTGAGTCCGGATCTTCCGCCTTCAGCCGCGCATTAATGGCGTGGCGGAGGAAGTTTGCCAAGGTCACGCCCGGGATGGCGACCGGATACTGAAATGCCAGAAACAATCCGGCGCGGCTGCGTTCATCCGGTTCCATTTCCAAGACATCCTGGCCGTCCAGCAAGACGACGCCTTCATGTACTTCATAGGCAGGATTGCCCATCAGAACATTGGCAAGCGTACTCTTACCGGAGGCATTCGGTCCCATTAGCGCATGGATCTCGCCCTGTCTTACCGTTAAATCTACACCGCGCAAAATCAGGCTTTCGTCGCCTTCCACACTCACGTGCAGATTTCGTATCTCCAATGTAGCAGCCATTCGCGGCCGGTCTCCCTTCTGCTTGATTTAATGTCGGTTAAATATTCTCTTTAACCGAGTCGAACTTACGGGCAGTTTAGCAGTCTGCCCAT
>JAPOYU010000088.1 GCA_026706395.1 Chloroflexota bacterium | reverse complement strand
AATAGTAGGCCGCGAAGCGCTGCAAGTAGGGCTCGAAGACCACCTGCTCGATCCACCAATCAAACCACACCACCTGCGGCTGATACTTGTCCACCAGCTCGCAGCAGCGCGCCAGCCAATCTTCCAGGAACTTGGCGTCGGGACGCGGCGTCCAGTCCTTGTGTTTCCACGCCTCGCGATTGGCATGGTCTTGGGACGCCACGACCGCCGGTCCATACAAGCCGTCATTGGCCGGATCTTGCACATCGGACGGGAATAAACGTCCGCCATCGAAGAACCACCAATGCTCCGCCCGGTGCGATGACACCGCGAAGACCATATCCTGCGCTCGCACCACCTCCGCCAATTCGCCGCAAATATCGCGCTTCGGTCCCATCTTCCCCGCGCACCATTCAGTCAGATCGCTGTCGTACATGGGGAAGCCATCATGATGCTCCGCCACCGGCATGACGAAGCGGGCGCCCGCGTCCTTGAACAGCTGCGCCCACTCCGCCGCGTCAAACTTCTCCGCCGTCAGCATGGGGATGAAGTCCTTGTAGCCGAACTCCGTATGCTCGCCCCAGGTCCTTCGATGATGCTCAAATGCCGGGTCGTCCTTCAAGTACATCCGCCGCGGATACCATTCGTTGCGGAAGGCCGGCACACAGTACGGTCCCCAATGAATGAAGATGCCGAACTTGGCATCGATATACCACTCGGGAATCTCGTACTGGCTCAGCGATTCCCAGGTCGGTTCGTATTTGCCGCTTGCAATCGTCATGTTCCTTCTCCTAATCGATAAGGCCTTGTCTTCAGTTTTGAAAACTTTGCCGCTGGGCATGTCATGACATATACTTGTGCGCGTTGGCTGCGCTAGCTTAATCTGGCAGAGTCTAGTTTAGCGACTCATGACTGTCAAGCAAATCAGGCGGGAGACTGATCAATGACTGACTTCCCAATGCGTTTTCGGCAGATCCACCTCGACTTCCACACCTCGGAAGCCATCACCGGCATCGGCTCAAAGTTCGATCCCGATGAATTCGCCGACAGGCTGGAGCAGGCCCGCGTCAATTCCATCACCTGTTTCGCCCGCGGACATCATGGCTGGATCTATTACGACAGTGCAGCCCACCCCGAACGCATGCACCCTCACCTCGCGCGCAACCTGCTTGTCGAGCAGATCGAAGCCTGTCACGCGCGGGGTATCCGCGTCCCCGTCTACACCACAGTCCAGTGGGACCATCTGACTGCGACCCAGAATCCAGAGTGGCTCTGCATCAACGAAGACGGCCGCTATCATGGCAACGGCATGTATGAAGCCGGCTTCTACCGCCGCCTCGCCCTCAACTCGCCCTATATGGACTTCCTCAAAGCCCACGTCGCCGACGTCTTCGCTTGTCTGCCCGCCGTCGATGGTTTCTTCTTCGATATCGTTCACGCCGTCGATGACAGCTCAAGTTGGACGACGCGGGCGATGCTGGAAGCCGGTCTCGACCCTGCCGATCCAGCCGCGCGCCTCGACTACGGCGGCACTGTGCTGGATGCCTTCCGCAGCGAGATGACCGCTCACGTGCGGGGGTTCAGCGAAGATTGCACCATCTTCTACAATCGCGGCCATGTCGGCCCGCATAACCGGCGCAACGCTTCCGCCTTCACGCATTGGGAGCTGGAATCACTGCCCAGCGGCCACTGGGGCTACATCCACTTCCCGCTGACCATGCGCTATGCTCGCACGCTCGATCTGCCCTGCCTCGGCCACACCGGCAAGTTCCACACCGCCTGGGGCGACTTCCACTCCTTCAAGAACCAGGAGGCGCTGGAATACGAATGCTTCCGTATGATCGCCATGGGCTGCGGCGCCTTCGTCGGCGATCAACTGCCGCCGGACGGCAAAATCGAAGAACATGTCTACGAACTGATCGGCAATGTCTATCGCCAGATTGAAGCGAAAGAGCCTTGGTGCATCGGCGCGCGCGCGCTCAGCGACATCGCCGTCATGACGCCCGAGGAATTCGCGCCGGTAGACGACCGCGGCATGCAGCCCTCAATCTGCGGCGCCCACAGCATGCTGCAGGAAGCCGGCCATCAATTCGATATCGTCGACTCGCAAGCCGACTTCAGCGATTATATGGTGCTCATCCTGCCTGATGACATCCCGGCCGATGCCGCGCTCAACGACAAAATCAACGACTATCTGGCTGGCGGCGGCGCGCTGATCACCTCCTTTGAATCCGGCCTGAACGCCGACAAATCCGCCTTTGCCCTCGATGCCCTGCCGGCGGCGCTCAACAGCGAAGGTCCCCGGGACCGCTTCGGCGAGCTTGTGCGCGGCCGTCAATATGAACGCGGCGACTACACGGAATACATCATTCCGGCAGGCGCGATCGGCAAGGATTTGCCGCCGACCGAACACGCCATGTACATCCGCGGCCTGGACCTCAACGCAGCCGAGGCTGCCGATGTCCGGGCGCACATCACGCCCGCCGTCTTCGACCGCACTTATGAGCATTTCTGCTCCCATCGACAATCGCCCTCATCCGGCGAATCCGCCGGCGCCGCCATCATCCGCCGCGGGCCGGTCATCACCTTCTCCAGCCCCATCTTCACACAGTATTACCACAACGCCCCGCGCTGGTGCCGGACGCTCTTCCTCAATGCGCTGGATTTGCTCCTGCCGCAGCCGCTGGTCAAACACGGCGGACCCAGCACGCTCGAAGTCACGCTGAACGAACAGCCGGCGCAGAATCGCCTGGTTCTCCACCTGCTGCACTACATCCCCATCCGCCGCAGCCGGCAGATCGACATCATCGAAGATATCATTCCCATTTACGACATCCCCGTCTCCATCTGCGCTGACAATTCAATCAAGTCGGTCAAGCTGTCGCCATCCGGCGCAAGTCTGGACTTCAACACCAGCGATGGCAGAATCCACTTCAACGTGCCGGTGGTGAACGGGCATCAAATGGTCGAACTGAACTACCGGGAGGACTAACATGCAACCCATCCCATTCGGCAACACCGGCTTGAAGACACCGCCCATCGTCTTCGGCTCCACCGCCCTCGGCAACCTGTTCCGCGTCTTCAGCTACGAATCCAAACTAGAAACGATGCGCGCCATCTTCGAGCATCTGCCCAAGCCGGTCGTCATCGACTCCGCCGGCAAATACGGCGCGGGCTTGGCGCTGGAAGTCATGGGCGATTGCCTGCGCGAGCTCGGCATCAAAGACGATGAAGTCATCATCAGCAACAAGCTCGCCTGGCTGCGCGCGCCGCTGACTACGCCGGAACCCACCTTCGAGCCCGGCGCCTGGTTCGGCTTGGGTCATGACGCCGTGCAAGACATCAGCTACAGCGGCATCAAGCAATGCTTCGAGCAAGGCCTGGAACTGCTCGGCGGCGATTACAGCACCCAGCTCATCTCCGTGCACGACCCCGATGAATATCTCGACGCCGCCAGCTCGCCGGACGATCGCAAACGCCGCTTCGATGACATCCTCGGCGCCTACACCGCTCTCGGCGAAATCAAGGCGAGTGGCGCCGCGGCGGGCATCGGCGTCGGCGCAAAGAACTGGCGCTCCATCGCCGAAATCGACGCCCATGTCGATCTCGACTGGGTCATGTTCGCCAACAGCTACACCCTCTACTCGCATCCCGCCGACCTGCTCGCCTTCATGGATTCCTTGCATGCCAAAGGCGTCGCCATCATCAATTCCGCCGTTTTTAACGCCGGCTTCCTCACCGGCGGCGAATTCTTCAACTACGTCAAGCTCGACCCGGCGAATCCAGACCATCAGGAGAAATTCGCCTGGCGCGAGAGGTTCTTCGCCCTTTGCGCCGAGCGCGATCAGGTCCCATCCGAAGTCTGCATCCAGTTCGGCAAGTCCCACCCCGGCATCGTCGCCCTCGCCCTCAGCACCAGCAAACCCCACCGCGTCAAACAGAACATCGACGCCATGTCGGTCGAGGCGCCCGCTTCATTCTGGGACCTGCTCAAGGAGGAAGGCCTGCTCGCCGCCGACCATCCGTATATCCAATAATGCCAGTGGCCCTTCGCTGGCAGATTCACGCATGACACCAGTTTGCGTTTGGCTGGCTTATATGTTACTCTGACCCAATGAGCCTGGCAGTTTGAGCCCGGCGCTTGAATATGCGTGGGAGCTCGCGAAATGAGCGAGTCAGCAAAGAAACGTCCAAACCTCCGACCAAAAACCTTACGAGACGATCAGACATCGGTATCGCAGGCGGACATTCCAGTTGGGAACCCGCCACCTCATCCAACACCTGTAGCCATTCCGCAACAGTCGAAACTGAGCCAAGACAACGATGGGCAACAATCGGAACATGCTTATATTGCCAGCCTACGCAGAAGTATTAAGCAAATGACAAATGGTGATGTACAGCCGGTACGTGAAGGATTGGAAGAGTTGCGCCGCGGGCTAGAAGCTGATGCCGAAGACAATTCTTTGGACAAATGAGTTCAAAGCGCAAGTCAAACGCCTTTCGCGAAGACACCGCAGAATATTTGACGACATAGAGAATCTAGCAGATGATCTGGAAACAGGTCATCTTCATAACGCAAATCGACTCAAAGGCCTGGGAGGAGCGCCTGTCTTTCGAGTTCGCCGCACCAATTCCTCAGATAACTCTGGTAAATGCGGTGGATTCCGAATCATTTACTACGAGGCGACCAAGTCGATATGCCTGTTGGATATTTGCGTCAGGAAAGACTGCCCTCAGATACCAATCCCGGAAATTCGAAGATTTCTTCGCGGAATACGTGTAGAATAACCAAGCTGGACTCCCTTTCGCACCCAAATTCGGTACCCGGCGTGATCCGTTCCCAACAGAATTCATGACGTAATCTCCGACGCAACACATCGCCATTGATCAACTGCTTGGCATCCTGTATTTCCATGCTGAACTCTGCGGTGAAATCAAACATAAGGAATCCCCATGCCCGACCAGCGTCCCAACATCCTCTTCATCATGTCCGACGACCACGCCTCCCACGCCATGAGCTGCTACGGGGGGCGCATCAACCAGACGCCCAACCTCGATCGCATCGCCGACGAAGGCATGCGCTTCGATAACTGCTTCTGCACCAACTCCATCTGCACGCCCAGCCGCGCCGCCATCCTCACCGGCGCCTACAACCATATCAACGGCGTCACCACCCTCAGCACCCACATGGACAACCGCCTGCCCACCTTCGTCAAGGACTTGCAGTCCAGCGGCTACCAGACCGGCATCTTCGGCAAATGGCACCTCGGCCAGGGTCCAGCGCACCAGCCGACCGGCTTCGATGACTGGGCGGTCCTGCCCGGGCAAGGGCTATACCACAACCCGACCTTCATCTTCCCGACCGAAACCGGCTCGGAACGTCGCCCGGTCAAAGGCTATGTCACCGACCTCATCACCGATATGAGCCTCGAATTCCTGCGCGCGCGCGATACTGAGCGCCCCTTCTTCCTCATGTGCCATCACAAGGCGCCCCACCGCCATTGGGAGCCGGACGAAAAACACGCTCACATGTACCTCAACGAAGACATCCCCGAGCCTGAGACCCTCTACGATGACTACGCCAACCGCGCCTCCGCCGCCGAAGCCGCTACAATGCGCATGGGCGTCCACCATACGCCGCTCGATCTGAAAGCCGAAATCCCCCGCGACCTGCCCGAGATGGAACTGCGCAAATGGGCCTACCAGCGTTATATCAAAGACTACCTGCGCGTCGTCGCCAGCATCGATGACAATGTCGGCCGCTTGCTCGATTTCCTCGATGTCGAAAACCTGGCCGAAAACACCGTCGTCGTCTACACCTCGGACCAGGGCTTCTTCCTCGGCGATCACGGCTGGTACGACAAACGCTTCATGTACGAGGAGTCGCTGCGCATGCCCTATATCATGCGCTATCCCAAGGCCATCGACGCCGGCAGCGTCAACACCGACATGATCCTCAATGTCGATTTCGCGCCCACCTACCTCGAACTCGCCGGTCTACCCGTGCCCGCTGCCATGCAAGGGCGCAGCTTCGCGCCACTGCTCGCCGGCGACACCCCAGCCGACTGGCGCGACCGCATGTATTATCGCTACTGGATGCACAAGACCCATCACAACGTCTACGCTCATTACGGCATCCGCACCATGCGCCACAAGCTGATCTACTATTATGCCGATGCCCTGGGCACGGAAGGCAGCATCGACGAAACCTACGAGCCGGAATGGGAACTCTTCGATCTCGAAGCCGATCCCTACGAGCTGAACAACATCGTGGACGACCCCGCCAACGCCGAACTGGTCAGCGAGCTCAAAGCCGAGTTGCATCGCCTGCAAGCCGAAGTCGGCGACGAGCGCTACCACCTCGATGTGGATTAGCGAAAATGCCGGGGCGACCCATCAGGTCGCTCGCCAAATCAAGCAATGCAGGGGCGGCTCTGTGAGTCGCCCAAAACTTTTTCAGGGCGTTTATGTTTTCTCGAAATGGCTTTGTTTCCGCTTGGGAAGAATCAAGCTGCTGAAGTCAGCCTCTCCTTCGCCCGCGCGATGAAGCGGCGGAATCCCTCTTCCATGTAGGAATGCGCGAACCAGTCAGTGGGCGACATCATCGGCCTTGCGCTCGCCGCCAACTCAAACAGCGCCAGATCCGTCAGCGTCCAGCCCGCCTCGGCTTCGTACACGCGCAGAAAAACATCCGCCGCTTCCGGCAGCCCTTCGATGAAGTATCCCATCCGCGCGTAGGCCACATCCGCCGCCGGGTGCCCGTAGCCGGCTTCCTCCCAATCCAGCACTGCGGATATCTCGTCGCCCCGCCACAAGATATTCCCCGCCCAGTAATCCGTATGCGCCAATCGCGGCGCGGCCGGAGCCCAACGCCCCCAATGCTGCTTCACCAAGCGCCAGACCATCTCGCCATCCGGGTCGGCGCGCATGTAATCCGGGATCGCCCCGTCTTTGATGAACCAGGCGACTTCGACATCATCATCCATCAGGAAGCGCTTGTCGGTTTCGCTGAACGGCGTCCGATGAATCCGCGCCAGCATCCGCGCTGCCGTCGCCGCCACTTCGCCCCAACGCGCCGCCTGCGCCGGCAGTTCGATCGGCGCTCCGTCGACGTACTCGGTAATTATCCCCGGGGTGCCCAGCAGCGACCCGTCCACATCCAGCAGCAGCGGCGGCGGAACAGGAATACCCTGCCTATGTAGCAGCTTCAGCGCCTGATATTCGCATAGGGGCTTGTCGTGCCCGTCGTCGTAATTCGCCGGATTGTAGCGCCTGACGACGATCTTGCGCGGCGCAGATCCCTCGGATTCGACTTTGACCAGATGCGTGAAGTTGGAATAGTCGCCGGGCAAATTGCCTATGCTGAATTCGCGATACCCGATCTCCAGTTCGTTCAGCACGGCAGCTATTCTGGCCGCCGACGGGTGGTTGGAACTGTGCGGGCTCACTTCAGCCTCACCTTCCAGGCCGCCGCCAGGTCCGTCTTGAACTTGACGCCGCTCGCATCAATCGTCAAGCCCGCCGGCGACTGCCTCCAGTTAACCGGCTGATCCGACTCCAGCAGCGTCACCCGCTCTATCGGCAGGCCCTCATTCAGCGCCTCAAAGGTCACCGACCGCGCCGGTATCCCCAGCGCCAGCGCATACACCGTCTCGCCATCCTTCGACTGCGTGTAGCGCCGGTCATCGACGTTGCACTTGTCATACTCCCAGAACTTGTGCCCGCGCCGCTCGACGATCAGCTTCTCCTCATCGCCCTCAGCCTGCGTCGTCCAGGGCACAGTGCCATAGATCGCCTCGCCATTCCAGCGCAGCCACTCGCCCAATTGCAGCAGCGGCTTCCGCTGACCCTCGGGGATCCTGCCATCCGGCGTCGGCGATAACGACAGCATCATCGTGCCGCCCCGCGCCGCGCAATCGACCAGCTTGCTCAACATGTAATGTCCGCTGACGTAGACCTGATTCTCCACCCAGCCCCAGGATTGATCGCCGATGCGCATATCATCGTTCCAGGGACGCTCAAATTTCGCGGGCCGATCGCGCCCCGATTCAAAATTGATGACGCCGAAATCCGGATGGAAGTTGTACTGCATGCTCACCGGCAGCTTGTTCAGCACCAGCACTTCCACGCCCCAAGCCCCCGCCTGATTCAAGTAATGCGCCAGGATCTCCAGCGCCGTCGATTCGTAGCCGTCCTCGCGGAACTTCCCGCCATCGAACCACATCATATCCGGCTGATACTTGTCGATGACCTCTCGCACTTTCAACTGCCATCCCGCGAAGAAATCCTCGAACTTGCTCGTCTGCTGCACCCAGTAGAAATCGGCATACTCGGGGTCAAACAGTTCCCAGCCTTCTTCCAGGCCCCGCGCTATCGCCGCCTCGTCGTAGACCTGATCCCATTGATTCCAGCCCGGCAAAAACCAGTTGAAGCCGCGGATGATGTGGAAGGGCGCCACCAGCCGCAAATCCCGCTTTCGCAGCGCCGCCGCCAGCTCGCCGTAGAGATCGCGCTTCGGCCCCATCTTGCCGGCATTCCAGCGGTAGACATCGCTGTCCCACAAGCCGAAGCCATCGTGATGCGCCAGCGAGAATCCGGCGTAGCGCGCGCCGCTCGCCGCGAAAAGTTCCGCCCACTCATCCGGATCGTAATGCTCCGCTGTGAAGCCGTCGATGAACTTCGTATAACCATATTCCGCCGGCGACCCAAAGCGCTCGACATGCCGCCGGTGAATCTCATGCGACGGATCCTGCATCCACTTGCCGTACCACTCATTGCCGAAGCCGGGCACGGCATAGATGCCCCAATGCGCGTACAAGCCAAACTTGCTGTCGCTGAACCATTGTGGCGCCTGATGCTGCGTCAGCGACTCCCAGGTCGCCTCGTATTTTTCGCTCATCTCGCGTCCTCTCATTTGAATGATTTCACGTCCTGATTTGGATTCCTAGTCTATTCAATTCTCGTAAGCGCGAACCGGTAGCTCGCCCTCAAATCATCTCTGGCCCCACATCGCGCGGCTCGCGCACCCACAACATTAACAGCGCCCCGCCGACAAGTCCAAAAGCCAGCGAGACGACAAATAAAGCCTCGAGCGTAAATGCCCCCGCCATCCAACCCGCCAGCACCGGCCCCAGGAACGTCACCGGCGCGATGAGCGTATTCGTCAGCCCGATATACGTCGGCTGCTCGGCCGGCGCGGCGAACTCCAGCACAATGCTCAAATGCGAAACGCTGTCGCTGGAAAGGGCGCAGGCGAGACAGATGAAAGCCGGCGCCAAACCCAGCATCGTTGTCGAATTCAGCGCGAATGCCGCCGCCAGCGCCATGCTCCCGGCCGCGATCACCAGATTGCGCTTATGCCCCCAGCGATCGCCCAACCAGCCGAAGGCCAGCCGCATCACCGCCTGCGTGCCGATGAATAGGGCATTGAGCAGACCGATGTCGGCGCCGGTCAAACTGAAGTTGCGATCGGCGAAAATGATGTAGAAACTCACCGCCATCGCGCTCAGACGCAGCAGGGCGTATCCAATGAGAAAACGGCGATAATTCACGTGCCGGCGCAGCACCGAGGGCAGTTGCCGCAAGTAATGGCGCAACGGCACGGTCGCCTTGACCTCGTCGCTCTCCGGTTCCCTCGTCAGCGCCAGCCAGCACCAGGAAATAGCAAGTGGTACGCCGGCGATCAGAAAAAGTGCCGAGAAGTTTCCCGGATATTCAACTGCATCCAGAATCCGGCCGACAAAGTAGGCGCCGATGATGCCCATCAGCAAGCCGCCGCCATCAGCTAAACCGAAAAATATGCCGCGCCGCCGCACCGGTATGACCTTGCCAATCATGGTGAACCAGGCCGGTGTAACGATGCCGCCGCCAAAAGCCGCCGTCGCAATGCCGATGAAAAACAGCGCCAGCGCCAAACCCGGCGCGCTAAGAGCGAAAAGTAAAAGCGCCAAGCCGATCAAAGGGTAGGGCAGACGCTGCAGCAAGCCGCTCCCGAGCAAGACGAAAGGCAGCTTGCGCGGCAGCCGCTCGGCGTGATTCGCCACGAACAATTGCGGCAGCAGAAAGGACAGGCTGAAGATTGCGGGGATCAAACCAATGGCGATGGTTGAGTCAGTGAGCTGGCTGACCAGCAGCGGCATGATCGTCTCTTGAGATACCAGGCTGATCGCCAAGGCATAGAACATATTGTCCAATACATTGACGCCGAAATTCCAGTTGTCGTCGTTTACCGACAGTCGTTTGGCTTTAATCACGCTTGGCTTTGTCCGCGTCTGCGTCTCTGACCGGCGCGGGCGGGATATGCCGCGGCTCCTTCACCCAGACCAGCAGCAGAGCGCCGCCGACAAGGCCGCAGGCGATCATCAACTCAAACAGCCGGTCGAAGCCGATGCCGGCCGCCCAGCCGCCGATGATCGGCGCCAGGAAGACCACCGGCGCCAGCAGCGTATTCGTCAGCCCGATGAACGTCGGCTGATCTTCCGGCAAAGCAAATTCCAGCACGATGTTCAGATGCGATATCCGGTCCGCCGCCAGCGCCGTGCCCAGCAGCGCGAAGGCCGGTATCAAGCCCAGCATATTGGTCGCGAATGAGGCCAGCAGCGCCGCCAGCGCCGCCGCGAAAGCGAAAAGCATCAGATTAAATTTGTGCCCGCGCCGATCGCCCAGCCAGCCCAGCGCCAGTTGCATTACCGCCTGGCTGCCCAGCAAAACCGCGGTCAGCGCCCCGACATCAGCCCCTGTCAAATTGAAGTTCTCATTGCCGTAAACGATGAAAAAGCTCGTGCCCATCAAGCTCAAGCGGCTGATCGAATAACTCAGCAGGAAACGGCGAAAATTGTGATTGCCGCGCAAAATCCCGGGCAGCCGCCTGAAATAGCGCCGAAGCGGGATATGCTCCTTGACCACCGGGCTTTCCGGCTCCCGATTCAGCGACAAGCCGATCCAGGAGATGCCCATGAAGACAGCCGCCGCAATGAACAACGTGGCGAAATTCTGCGGATAGCCGAAGTCATCCAAAATGATGCCGACAAAAAATGCGCCGATAATGCCCATCAAGGTGCCCAAGCCATCGCTGACGCCGAAGAAGATCCCGCGCCGATTCACCGGCAGCACCTTGCCGATCATCGTGAACCAGGCCGGCGTCGCCACCCCCGCGCCGAAGGCCCCCAAGCCAATCACCAGGTACACCGCCATCAGCGCCAAGCTCGGCGCGCTCTCGGCAAACAACAGCACCGCGAAGCCGACGAAGAAATAGGGCACCCGCTCCAGCAAGCCGCCGATCAGCATGACAAAGGGCAGCTTGCGCTTGAGCCGCTCGGCATGGTTGGCCGCGAACAACTGCGGCAAATAAAACGAGATACTGAATATCGCCGGCACCAAACCAATCGCGATTTTCGACTCCGTCAAGTTGCTGATCAGCAGCGGCATGATCGTCTCGCGCGATATCAAGCTGAAGGCCAGCGTGATGAACGTGATGTCGATCAGATTGACCGAGAAATTCCAGCGCAGATTCTTCTGTACGAAAGGACTAACTTTCACAGCCAATTGGGCCACCTCTGCCTTTCAGCAGTGTCTACGCTCTAATCTCCAACGAATGCGCCGGTGACTCCGGCAGATCGCCCGGCAGCTCAATCCGTAGATCGGCGCCGTCTTGACGCCAACTCAATTCAGCGTCGCGTCCAAGCAGGCGAATCTCCGCTCTTTTGGGCGCGTTGAGGCTTTCTATCGCGATCTCGCTCTCGGCGGGTGTGCCCAGCAGCGTGGCGTACAGCGCCTCGTCTATCTCGGTGAAGCGAATCTCCAAGCCTTGTGTCGTCACCCCTTCCGCTCGCCGCCAGGGTCGCGTATCAAATATCGCCGCCCCGTTGACATCCAGCCAGCGTCCCAAACCCCGCAGGCGCTCCGCCTGATTCGCCGGGATCGTCCCGTCCGCCATCGGGCCCACATTCAGCAGCAGGTTGCCATTCTTGCTGACGATATCGACGAACATGTGAATCAACTCGTCCTCCGCCAGCAACTGCTCATCGCCTTCGTTGCGGTTGTAGCCGAAGCTGTGGCCGATGCCGCGGCAGCTCTCCCACTTGCCCGCCTGTATCTCATCAAACTGCGCGTACTCCGGCGTCACAAAGTCATAATGCGGACCGCGCGGCGGCGCCAGCGGCTCGTCCTCTTTCGGCGCCTGATCGCGCGATTGCGTGAAGCGGTCGCAAATAACGCCCTCTGGCACATTGTTGTAGTAATAGGCGAATAGCTCGCCCAAATCAGCCGCCGCCGGATAGCCGATGTCGTTCCACATCAGCGCCGGCCGATAGCGGTCGGTGAGCTCGCGCCCATGCGCCAGCGAATACTCGACGAATTCCGGATCCGGCACGATGGTCCCCCAGACGTCTTTAACATCTTCGATCCGCGCCTCGTTGAAGGCCCAATCCAGCCCGCCCGAGTAATACAGTCCCATGCGCATGCCCTGCGCGCGCACCGCCGCCGTCACCTCGCCGACTATATCGCGCATCGTGTGATAGCCCGGCTTATGCGGGCAAGGGGTGTCGCTCTTCCACAAAGTGAAGCCATCATGATGTTTGCTGGTCAAGACCACATAGCGCGCGTTGGCATCGGCGAAGAGCGCCGCCATATCGTCCGGGTTCCAACGCCTCAGCGCCGAATTGAATCCAGCCGCGAAATCGTCATATTGGAATCCTGCGCCGTAGTTCTTGTTGTGCCACTCGCGCGTCGGGCTGTCTTCAAACTTGAGCGTGTTCAAGTACCACTCGGCATAAGAATTGTTGCGGAACCAGTCGCTCATGTCGCCGCTTTGGAAGACTTCGCCGATGTCCCCGCCATGCGGCGCCCAGGCCGGCACCGAATACAAACCCCAGTGGATGAATATCCCCAGCTTCGCCCCGTCGTACCAGGCCGGCACTTGGTGCTGACGTACCGATTCCAGCGTCGGTTCAAATTTCATCATTTCACCCCCCTCATGTCTTTCGCCCGATTTGTCTTCGCCGCTTCCAATTCATACGTGAACATTTGTTCACCTATGCGGCATCTTTTTATGTTACGCTGACAAGTATGGACAGCCGCATTCACAAACAACTCACAACCTCCTGGCATACCTGGCTGCGACCTTTCTCAGTTTTTTCCGCCGAATGCAGGCCTCATCTATACTGTATCGACACAGTCGCACGATTCTGCGCCTAATTACTGAGATTTGTTCGTCAATTTATGTCCCGTTCCCATACCGGATATGTCCCATTGATGTCCTTTTGTTACACTTTTCCATCAATTTTTCGCGACGCGGAATCGCCACTGCCTCCGCAATTCATTTCCCGGATTTTGCCTCGACCGTCGCAGGTTTCGTCAGGCGTCAAAGCGCTTCCCGCCGCAAGCCCCCATCGGATAAAGCCAGGATCAACTGTCCGCCATCCTCATCCAGCAGCAGGCAATCGACGCCTCCAGCGGCAATCTCCACCCAGCTTCCGCCGCCGTCGCTCGAGCGCAGCGCCGCGTCATCCACCTGCGCGATCAAGGTCTCGTCAGCCGCAACCGCAATCGCATTGACCGCGCCCCCGGTCTCGATCAGCCGCGCCCAACTCTCGCCCCCATCGGTAGAAAGCAGCAGACCATGCGACTCCGTGCCAGCATAGATCCCCGCGCCTTCGGGCGGCGTCGCCAGGCTCAGGACCGTCTCATCGCCCGCGGGCATGCGCAGGTCGCGCCAGAGCTTGCCGCCGTTCTCACTGCGGTATATGCCGCTGCTTGTGCCGGCGTAGACGATGCCGTCAGCGGCGCATTCCGGCGAGGGCGCCAGGCAGTTGACGCTATGGTCGAAAAGCCCGTGATTATTGGCGCGCCAAGTCTTCCCGCCGTCGGTCGAGCGGAAGACGCCGTCCTCAAAACTGCCCGCCAATATCCAGCCGGCATCGTTGAAGTCCCGTGTGGGCGCCAGGCAGGTCACCAGGGGTGGCGGGGCGCGAAAGGCTACCGCATCCCAGTTGCGTCCGCCGTCGGTCGAGCGGGCGACGCCGCCATTGATGCCCGCAAGCATAAGGCCGGCGGACCTGTCGACCGCGACCGCGAGCGTGGGCAGGTTTTCGCCGAGTGGCCAGCTCCGATAGAGATTCGTCCCCTTGCCGTCAGCGTCGACTTGGAAAAGGCCGGTCTGGCGCGCGGCGTAGATCCTTTCGCCGGTTTGGAGGAGGGCGTGTGTTCTTTCCATCAGTTCAACCGCTGTCAATTACGGCTCCGTCATGGTTTCGGGCTCGCGGTGCAAAACCAACACGTCAATGGTCAAGGCGAGGGCGGCACTGGCCACAGCGCGCTGGGCAGCTTCGACCTGCACCTGCGCCACATCGACGATGCCGGCCTCGGCCATATCGACGATTGCGCCCGTCATTACGTCAAAGCCGCTGCCGACGGCGCATTGTCCCAGTTGCGCCAGAGCTTCGCTGGGGTCGTAGCCGGCATTCTCCAGCAACGTACGTATCGGCGCTTCGGCGGCGGCCGCCAGGATCAAACGAGCGGCGCGGCTTTCCAGTTCCTCCTGGTCCATCGCATCATGCAGCAGCCAATCGCGACAGCGCAAAAGGGCCACTCCGCCACCAGGGATCACCCCGCCGTCCGCCGCCCTCCGCAAAGCGCGGATGGCGCGCTCGGCCAGTTCCTTTCGCCCCCTGATTTCGTCTTTGGCGATGCCGCCTACATATACAGTCGCGAGCCCGCCGTTGAGGTTGCCCAGCCGATTCAGCGCGCGCATGCGTGTGTCGTCATCGTCAGTCTCGGAGTAAGTTTCACGCAGGCGGCGAACCTGCTCGCGGACCAGCCCGGGATCGCCCTTTCCGCTGGCGAAACCGAAGTTCTTGTCATCCGCCCATACCCAGCGCGCCCAGCCAAAGTCAGGCGCTTGAACCGTCGCCAGCGATTCACCGGCTTTCTGCAAGAGAGGGCGCGCGCCGGTCATGAGAGCGATATCTTCCTGCGCCAGGCTCAAGTCGCCGGGATGATATTCATCGAGTTTGACGATGATCGTCCGTATCTTCCCGCGCAGCCGCTTGTCAAGCACGACCGCCAGACCCTTCTCGGAGATCGAATCGACAATCAGCAGCAGTTGCTTGATGCCCGTGCGCAGCGCCAACTGCATTACCGGCACCAGCTCGGCCGGTTCTTCGATGGCCGCGTCGGTCACCAGGATGGCGGCGTCATGCAGTTCCGCGACCAAGCGATGACCGCCGCGCAGCATTTCCTTCGATTGGACGCCCCCGCGCCAGTAACTGCCTTCGACGTAGTTGTACTCCATGCCGCGCCCGTGCCCCTCGCGAACGTCCACTTGTCCGTATTGTCCCAGCGTATGAAGCACTTCAGCCAGGATCGCCGCCATCTCCTCGTCGTAACAAATGGAGAAAGCCAACGCTTGCAGCTCGGCTTCGTTGCTCAACTGGCGCAGATCGGCGGTCATTTGCTCGGTGAGCGCCGGCAAAAGCGCCATCAGCCGCGAGCGCAAACGCATGGGGTCGGCGCCGGCGGCGATGAAACGCAAGCCCTCGTTGTAGATCTTTTCGTAGAGCAGGGCGGTGGTGGCGGCCCCGTCGCCAACGTGCTGATGCGTCTTCCAGACGACCTGCCGCATGAGCATCGCGCCAACGTCGTCGTCCTGCTCTGGCAAGGCGATGATGCGGCGGGCGATAACGCCCCCGTCGTCCAGCAATTCGAATTTGTCCAGGTTCTGCGCGATGGACCGGCGCGGGAGCGGACCGAGCGTCGGCGCAATGGCATTGACCAGAGTTGCAATGCCGCGGCTCAGCGCTTGCCGTGTCTCCGGCTGATGGATGACTTTGGGTCGTGACATAATTGTGTATTGCAAACCCGGCTCGAAACGAAAAGAGCCCGCGCCTAAGAAAACGGCGACAAGCTTACCACAGCCAGATGATGACCGCGATTACGCTTGACGCGCCTGACGATAATAAACTTGTCTGCTCGCGCGAGCAAGACAGTTTATTGCAACAAGATCCCGCCACCCCGTGCATGCCGAGGACGGGGCTCTCCCTCCAGCGCGGTCAGTCTGATACACTTATTTGCCTGGTGTCTCGATTCAGACGCGAGCACTCAACCAGCGCGCGAAGTTTTTGACAAATTATATTTCCTCATCTATGATACGAAAGGCAGTCTGATTCTTATGAACCGGTTTCGAATCTGTTGACCCAATACAGGACCAACGTCGGCCGAAGGAGGTGACGAAGTCAAGATTGTTAACGTTAGGTCAGGTAATTGTGCCAAGAGTGATTTGCACAGAAAGGAACGATCATGAAGAATGAAAAACTTTCACGCCGTGACTTTTTGAGGCTTGCGGCGGCCAGCACATCGGGCGCTGCCCTCGCGGGGCTTGGTCCGCTGAGCAGCATCGCCAGCGCCCAAGACACCGTTGAGTTGACATTCGGCCGGCACTGGGAAGCGGCTTTCCGCCCGCGCCAGGCCGAATACGATGAAGGCTTCATGGAGCGGCATCCGGACATCAAGATCAGCATCACCTACAATACCTGGGCCGACCACAACAATGTGGTGCCCGCCTGGGCCGCCGCCGGCACCTTGCCCGATGTCATTTACGTACACGGCAGCCGTGCCACCCCGTGGGCGCACGAGGGCATCATCATCGACATCCACGACATCGTCGTGGCCGATGAAGAATTCAACGTCGAAGGCATGTGGGAAGAATCGGTGCGTTTGTACCGCGTGAACGGTCGCATCCATGCGCTGCCCTACGACCATGGTCCGATCATCCTTGGCTATAACAAGGACATGTTCGACGCCGCGGGTATGGACTACCCGAGCGAAGACTGGACGATGGAAGACATGGCGGCCGCCGCCATTGAGCTGACCGACCCCGACATGGGCGTCTGGGGCTGGGATGGCCGGCTTGACCTGGGCAACGGCGGTGGCGGCTTCTTCACCGGCGCCTGGGGCGGCGTCCATATGAACGAAGATGAATCCGCGATGACCTTTGACACGCCCGAAGTTCGCGCGGCGCTCAACCACTGGTACAACCTGCAGCACGTCGAAAATGCGGGCGCCAGCGGCACTGAGATGGAAGCATTCCCCAACTCGCAGCCCTTCCGCGCCGGCGTCGCGGCAATGGGTCATATTGCCACCTGGAGCACGCCGAGCATGCGCGCGCTGGCGAATTTCGAATGGGATGTC
>JAPOYU010000074.1 GCA_026706395.1 Chloroflexota bacterium | reverse complement strand
GGCGCATTCGGCCGGTCCGAGGTGGTCCGGATCGCCCGGTTCGCCCGCCAGCAGCGGGCTGATATCGCGGCCGTCGCTCGTCTCCATCGCGTCGATGCCCGCCAGCGCGCAGAGCGTATTGACGATATCGACCAGTTCAACGATGTCGCTGCCGACGCCGCCGGCTTTGATCTGGCCCGGCGCCCAGAATATCAGCGGCACACGGGTGATGGCATCACTGCAGATGCCGGGCGCCTTCTCCATGATGCCATGTTCTGCCGCGTAGTCGCCGTGGTCTGAGGTATACACAACGATGGTGTTTTCCGCCAAGCCGGACGCGCGCAGGTAGTCAACCAGCTTGCCGACCGCGGCGTCAACCTGGCTGACGGCGCCGAGGTAGCCCTGCAGCTTGCGCCGGCGGCCCGCTTCGAATGTCTTGGGCTCAAAGAGCTGCCATTCGCTCTCGCGCCAGCGTTTCGCCGACGCCTGCATGTGCGGCGCTTTGCTTGCCGCCCCCATATCGTAGTCGGCGTTGGGCGGGAGGCTCAGCGTCCGCGGATCGTACAAGTCCCAGAACTCCTGACAGGGCGTCGTGCACTGGTGCGGGCGGGGGAAGCTCAGATGCAGCAAGAAGGGCTGCTCGCGTCTCCCCGCTTCGCCTATCGTTTCTATCGCTGTGTCAGCCAGCCAGCCTTCCTGCGACTCCTCGAAAGCCAGCGGGCTGGGGCGGCCCTCGACGCTTTGCCGGCCGCGCTCGCCGAACTCCGGCAGCAGAATATGGTCTTCGAGATGCTCTACGCCCCGTTCGCGCAGGAAGCGCGTATAGGCGGCGGATCGCCCGACCACACTGCCGGCGGTATAAGAATTGCTCTCATGGAAGACATCGCAGTCGTCTTCCACCCAGTATTCCGGACAGTGGATTTTGCCCATGGCACCGGTGAAATAGCCGGCGGCGCGGAAGTGCCCGAAGATGTTCGGCAGCCCGCCGGGGTTGCGCCCGCTCAAGCTGTAGTAGCCGTGGTTGTGCGGGTATTGCCCGCTGAGGAAGGACACGCGGCTGGGACTGCAGATGGGGTTCTGCGTGATGGCATTATCGAAGCGGAAGCCCTCCCGCGACAGACGATCCAAATGTGGCGTCAACGCGTTGGGATGGCCCTTGTGTCCAAGCACTTTGGCATTGTGCTGATCGGCGACGATGAAGAGGATGTTGGGAAAGGTCATGGGATTGGCCGTCTTGCTGATGTCTCGCTCGCTTGATGCTAACATGTTTGGCTTGCCGCTGTCAGGTCGCTTCCAAACAGGGAGTCGGACAAGATCTGACAGCCGGTCTGAGGCGAGTAAATCCGAGCCCCCGGCGCGCCGGCGAGGAGCGGATCGGTCAACTCGGTGGATTATCGATAAATGGTTATCGATAGAGGGAATATTTTTTTCTATCATATCTATCATAAAAGCGGGGATTTGTGATAATTTCTCGGTTTGGCGCAGGGGTATTGCCGGATCGGGCGCGACTGTGCGGATTTTGCGTCCGCAGAAAAACTTTTTTTTCGGCCATCTGGCCATCTGGCCCGATAGATTGCATGTGGTTGTGCCCGGAGCCGGGATAGGGTTGAGACGGTCATGCGTTTAGAGTAGCAGACTTTCGTGCCGCATAGGAGACCATATGTTCTAGTATGGGTCTCGGTATGATTTTTCAAACCCAGACTGCGAGGGCTCGCTTGCAACTGGTGAGTTTGCGGGCGACCCACCGGATCGCCCCTACATTTCCACCTTATCAATAATATCTGTAGGGTTCAGCCGGTGGCTGACCCGTTGCATTACTTTCTTGGGACTACCGAGATTTCATTGTTGCTTGCGCGGAGAAATCATGTACTGAGCCTTCATCACTCTCCACGAGAATTGCCCCGTGAATGCGGCCGCCATTAGAGAGTATAATGTCAGCGCGTAATGGACTATTGGACGCGACATCAGCCCCTGAGCGGGAGTGACCTTTGATGCAGAACAAGCAGGATGCGAGCGCCTTCGTCATCTGCGATGACTTGTACAAGATCTTCAAGGTCGCCGATATTGAAGTGATGGCGCTGCAAGGGCTTGACCTGACGGTGGGGCGCGGCGAGCTGGTCGGAATCGTCGGCGCCAGCGGCAGCGGCAAGACCACGCTGATGAACGTGCTCGGCGGCTTGACCTTGCCATCGGCCGGTCAAGTGATCGTCGATGGCGCGAACCTGCTCAAACTCAGCACGCGCGAACTGACGACCTACCGTCAAATCGATGTCGGTTTCGTCTGGCAGCAGGGCAGCCGCAACCTGATACCCTACCTGTCCGCCCTGGACAACATCAAGCTGCCGATGACGCTGGCGGGACGAACCGGGCGGGAGGCGGATGACCGGGCGCGGGAACTGATGGATAAGGTCGACTTGCCGCATCGCTGCGATCACAAGCCGATTCAGCTCTCGGGCGGGGAGCAGCAGCGAGTGGCGATAGCGGTGGCATTGGCGAACGCGCCCAAACTGCTGCTGGCCGATGAGCCGACCGGCGAGTTGGACTCCACCACTTCCGATCAAGTCTATGAACTGCTCAAGCGTTTGAACAGCGAAGACGGTTTGACCATCTGCATCGTTAGTCACGACCCGACGATCGCGCGGCACGTCAAACGGGTGGTGCAAATCCGCGATGGCAAGCTGGCGAGCGAGACGGTTCGCCGGCGCCCCCATGCCAAGTCTCAAGCCCGTATTGAAGATGTGACTGCCCACGACGACAGCTGGGAAGACCATTTTGAAGAGTTGATCGTGCTGGATTCGGCCGGGCGCCTGCAGATTCCCAAGCAGTTTCGGGAGGAATTGGGCTTCGAGAATCGCGTGGAGATGGAGCTCACCGAAGGCGGCATTCTGATCCGCCCGGCGCAGAACCTGGAACAGACCTCGTCTCTGGCCGAGATTCAGATCGAGCGGGAGATCCGCGGCGAGGAGAGCGGCGCGCCCACTGGCCTGCTGGCGCGCTTGACGGGGCGGAAATGATGACGGACAACGCGATTGCGACGCAGGATGTCGGGCGGGTATACGCCTCTGATTCCGGGGACGTGCATGCCCTGCGGGGAATCAACATCGAGGTCGAACGCGGGCAGTTTGTCGCCCTGCGCGGGCGGTCCGGCAGCGGCAAGACGACCCTGCTCAATTGCCTTGGCGGGCTGGACAATCCGACGACCGGGGTGATATGGATACAAGGCATCGATATCTCGACGATGGATGAAGCTGAGCGCACGGCCTGGCGGCGGGAGCGCATCGGCTTTGTGTTTCAGCAGATGGGCTTGCTGCCCAGCTTCTCGGCCTACGAGAACCTGGATGTCATGGCGCGCTTGGGCGATGTGTCGCGAGGCGACCGGCGCAAACGCATCCTTGACAGCCTGGAGCGCGTCGACCTGCTTGATTATTATGATCACCGTCCTTATGAAATGTCCGGCGGCCAGCAGCAGCGCATCGCCATCGCGCGGGCGCTGGTGACCGCGCCGGACCTGATCTTGGCAGATGAGCCTACCAGTGAGTTGGACAGCGAAACGACGCACAATGTCCTATCGGTTCTGCAGGATTTCGTGCGCGCGAAAGGGACATCAATTCTGCTTTCGAGCCACGATCCGATTGTCGACGACTATGTGGATCGCATCATCACCCTCCGCGACGGGCAGATCAGCGATTAGCCATAGGATCCGCCGATGGTAGCATCAGTCGCCGCATTCTTGCTGTTCTTTCTGCTGCAAGACAATCTGCTCTTCATGGATGTCAGCGAACGCGCCCGCATTGCGGCGACGCACCGCGCCATCTGGGACGAGAACGCCCCCGGTCCTTATGAGAATGGCTATCTCGCCGCTGGCACCGCCTGGGCGGATTATGACAACGACGGCTGGGTTGATCTCTTCCTCACCGGCAATCTCGATCCCAACGTCCTCTACCGCAACAATGGCGACGGCAGTTTCAGCGTCTCGGAATACAGCGAGCGGCTCAGCCTGCCCGCCGTGCCGAGTGGGGGCGCGGTCTGGGCGGATTACGACAACGACGGCTGGCGGGATCTTTATGTGCTGAATCTGGGCGCCAATCGGCTCTATCGCAATCTTCAAGGCGCGGGCTTCGCCGATGTGACCGTGACGGCGGGCGTCGGCGATGTCGGCACGGGCACGACGGCCGCTTTCGGCGATTACGATGAAGATGGGCATCTCGACCTGTACATCGCGAATTGGTCTTGTATCCCCGCCTGCGAGATCAGTGATTTCGCCCGCAGCCGTGATACGCTCTACCACAACAATGGCGATGGCAGCTTCACTGATGTGTCGGGATTGCTGGGCTTCGAGAAATTGCTCGGCGCCGGTTTCTCCGTCAGCTGGGTCGATTATGATGACGACCGCGATCTTGACATTTATGTCGTGAACGACAAGGCGGTCAACGCGCTGGGCAATGTGCTCTGGCGCAACGATGGTCCCGGTTGCGCGGGCTGGTGCTTTACCGATGTGGGCGCGCGAGCGGGCGCCGATTCAGTCCTGCGCGGCAAGGGGCTGGCGACCGGCGACTACGACAACGATGGCGATTTGGATTTCTATTTTTCCAACACGGTCGGGTCGATGGTCTTGCTGGAGAACGACGGCGATGGCGCCTTCGCTGATGTGACGGAGCGGGCCGGCGTCGATTACCGCACGGGCCAGGCGGTCGGTTGGGGCACAGCCTTCTTCGATTATGATAATGACGGCTGGTTGGATCTATATTTGGCCGCGACCGGCATTTCGCCGATCTATGGCAAGGCCGGCATGCACTTTGACTATCCGGATATGCTCTACCGCAATCGGCGCGATGGCAGCTTCCTACCCATCGAACAGGCGCGTTTCAGCGATGGCAAGTCTGCGACGATGGGTTTCAGCACCGCCGATTACAATCGGGACGGGAGTATGGACTATGTCCTGACCTGGTGGAATAGCGGACATCGGCTCTTTCAGAATGTCGGCGCAGCCGGGGGGCTGAACAACTATATCGCCTTCAAACTGGAGGGCGGCGGCGAAATCGACCGGGACGCGCTGGGGACCCGCGTTACCGTCGTCAGCAGCGACGGTCTCTCGCAGCTTCGCGAGTTGAAATCCGGCTCGAGCTTGGGCGCCGGCAACGAAATGCTGCTGCACTTCGGCTTGGGCGGCGCGACGATCGAGCGTGTCATCGTCAGTTGGTTGAATGACGATTATCATGAGTACGTCGGCGTCGCCGTGAATCAGCGCTGTCTGATTACTCGCGAACGGATGGACTGCGAGCGGCAAATGGATAGTCATCAGTGACGCGCTCTGATCTCCACGATGTGACAAGGCGGATTGTTGAACTGCTTGAAGCTGAGGGCTGCTGGTACGAGACTTTTCATCATCAAGCGGTCCGCACAAGCGAAGAAGCGGCGGCGGCGCGCCCCGGCTACAGCCTGCGGCAGGGGGCGAAGGCCATCATCCTGCGGGTGAAACGAAGCAACAGAGACAAGTTCTTCGTTATGCTGGTTTTCCCGGCCGACCGCAAATTCGATGCCAGGCGGGTCAAAGCCCATTTTGGCGCCCGCGATATCCGCTTCGCGAGCGCGGACGAAGTCAGTGCTTTGACCGCTGGCGTGCAGCCCGGCGGCGTCCCGCCCTTTGGCAATGTATTCGACTTGCCGGTATACGCCGCGCCCGAGCTGTTTGATTTGGAGCGCATAGTCTTCAACGCGGGCGACCGCCGTTTTTCGCTGGCGATGCGCTCGGCCGATTATCGTCGACTCGTTTGCCCGGTCGAGTTTTCCTTTCTGTAGGGATATACCGTCCGCCGCGACGAATAATGAGTTGGAATCTCGAGCCGGGACGGTATCTTGCTATGAGTCCGATCAGGCAGGGCGGGCCGAAACCGGTCGGACGCAACTGAAGGAGCGCCTGCTATATGGCGGCAGATGTGGTGGTGGCTGGGCATATCGCCCTGGACATATTCCCCGATATGTCCATGTTGAAGCCGGAAGAGGTCATCGACGCCGGCAAGGTCTACGAGATCGGAAACATCTCATACTCGACCGGCGGCGCCGTCTCCAACACCGGTTTGGCGCTGCGCCGTCTGGGTGTGAATGTCGACCTGCTGGCGGCGGTGGGCGATGACTGGGTGGGGCGGGCGATCCTGGATTATGTGCGCGGTTTCGGCGCGGGGCTGGGGGACAGTATACAGATCCTGCCCGGCGCAGCCAGCCCCTATACCGTGGTCATCGAACCGCAGAATCATGATCGCACCCTGCTGACGAATACCGGCGTCTACAACGATTACGACCTGGAGGACATTGACCTCGGGTCTGTTGCTTCCGCCAAGCTGTTCCATCTCGGCTACCCGACCTTGCTTCCGCGGCTCTACCGGGATGATGGCGCGGGATTCCTGACCTTGCTGCGCGCGATCAAAGATACCGGCGTCATCACCTCGATTGACATGTCGCTGCCCCCGCCGGATTCGTCCAGCGGTCGCGCGGACTGGCGGACGATACTAGGTCGCTGCCTGCCTCTCGTTGATATATTCCTGCCGAGCATCGAGGAGATCATGTTCATGTTGCGCCGCGGCGATCTTGAGCGTTGGGGCGACGATCTGTTTGATCGACTGACGGCGGAATACTTGACCGGCTTGGCGGATGAACTGATCGCAATGGGCGCCGGCATCGCCGGCCTGAAGCTGGGCGAGCGCGGATTGGTTTTGAAATCGGCGTCTGATGCGAAGCGGCTAAGCTTCTTGAGGGCGATCGGCCAGTCGCCTGATGATTGGCTGGGCGCGTCAATCTGGCAGCGGGCCTTTCAAGTTAAGGTTGCCGGGACGACCGGCGCTGGCGATGCCGCCTATGCCGGTCTGCTCGCGGCGCTGATACGCGGCCACAGCCCCGCTGAATGCGCCCGGCGAGCCTGCGCGGTCGCGGCCTGCAATATCGAAGCGGCCGATGCCACCTCCGGCGTCCGCAGCTGGGAGGAGACTGAAGCGCGGCTGGCGGCGGGCTGGGCGACCTTCTAGCGGCTTCACTGTTTGGCCGGATTCCGACATCACCAGCGACGCTCGATTCGCGCTCTATAATTTGTTTTCACTTATCCTGAGGCAAAAGGGAAATCAGGATGACTGCGACGATGCAGAACCCGGTCGCCATCAGCAGCACTGGCTGGTAGGATCCCGAAAGATCAAAAACGACGCCGGCGGCGAATGGCGCCACTGTGATAGCGACCGTCACAAAGATGACCATGGCGCTGTTGATCCGCCCAAAGAAAGCCGTATCGTATGAATCCGCAACCATTAGCGGGCGTGTCAGTGTATGAGCGCCGATCGCCATCCCAAACAATGTGACGAAGAGAACTATAATAATCATGCTGGCGCCTAGCATCAGAATAGCAAGAGAGCCCGCCGCGAGGACAAAGACCCCAATCGCCATGGTCTTGCTGGAAAAGCGACGCTCTAGCGGCGCAAAAAACAGGCGTCCAAGCACTTGCGTCACGCCGATTGCCCCACTGGCGATTGCGGCGCTGCTTGGATGAATGCCAACACTGATCATCAGCGGAATGATGTGGAATCGGATGGCGTACAGGCTAAAGGTCGAAAGCGCAAATCCCAACGTCAGTATCCAGAAATAACGTGAACGCAGTACCTGGACCAGCTCAATCGGCTTCTCTTTGGCTGGCGTCTCTATTGGAGCTGCGCCATCGGCTGACAGGCCCAAATCTGATGGCTTTCGCCGCAAGACCAGGCCATGCAGAGGGATGGTAATTGCTCCCAGGATGAGGCCAAGTATCAGCACCGCCTGTCGCCAGCCGTATGCCACCAGCAGCGCATCTGTGAGCGGCACGAAGATCGTGCTGGCGAACCCTGCTACGAAAGTCACGACGGCCATGGCGCTTCCACGGTTATGCCGGAACCAGGTTGCAATCACCGTAAAGGCCGGTTCGTACAGGACGCCCGCGGCGCAAACTCCCGAAAGCGCCATGACCGCCAGGAACTCCGGCAGCGTTGACACTTGCGACCACAGCAGCACCATGACCGTCGCCCCGACCGAGCACAGCGTCATGAGCAGGCGTGATCCATGTTTATCCAGCCAATAGCCAACCGGAAACGCGAAGACGCCAGCGACCAAGAAAAAGAGTGAAAAGGCGCCCGATATCTCGGACCGCGTCCAGCCCAGCTCCGCTTCCATCGGACTGATGAAAACCGTGAAGGCATAAACCATCACGCCGTAGGAGACGGTTTCCGTGATCGCCAGCGCCAGCGCGATATACCAGCCATAGTAGACCGGCCGACGCTTCCAGATTCGCTTCATAGCAGCAGTGTAGTCCCCGCCCACGCAACATGAAAGGTGAAGAATAGCTCCCGCCCGGCCTGCGGAAATACTGCGTTCGGGTACTGGGACGGTCTGCTATACTTGCGCCCGCAATGGCGAAATGTAGGGGCGGCTGACGGGCTGTGTCGGCGGTCTGTGTCTACGCGACCTACGCGCACCTTTGCTTGCCCGCCACAGCGCAATTTGTAAGGCTTGTCCGCTACTGAAAATCTTATGTATAGATAACTGAAATAATACCAAAACAAAATATTATAAGAGGTCAATCCTTGCGAAACTCAACAAATTACTACGCAACCCGCCAAGTATAGCTCCCCTTCCCTCCTTGTGGGATGCCCGCCATAGAGATGGCGGGAAATGGGCCGGGGGATGGGGGTAGAAAAGGCGGCATCCATGTTAGAGTACCGGACAAGCCTTGTAGGGACGCCCCCTTGGCTCCCCTGCCTCTGTGGTGAAGTCGAATGGTTTGAATTTTCCAATACGAGAACATATGGTCGCCTCTTCCCAGCCGATTTCTGCTACCCTGTCACTATGAACACAAAATCGCCCAGCCAGCACCCAATCCGAAAACATGCCGCTTCTAACCCAAATCCCAATGTTCACCGTCCAAAATCCGATTCTCAGCCCGGAAAACCCCACTGTATCCATACTGTATTGATAGAGACTGGTGAGTAAGTTGACTATTAATATCGAATATGTATCCACCATGTATCCAAGTTGCATCGCTTTGCGATACTTTTTGATACTTTTGCGTCGTTTTGCGTCGGTGTGACATGACCGTGACAGGACATAGACAATGGCAAATCATTTCCAGCTACACTCGCCGAGGCCTGCAAGCGCAAGGAGCGGAACTATGACTGTCAGCAGCCTGTGACGCGGGTACGATTAGCGGCGCTTGCCGACCAATTCGGTCAAGTATGTCGCAAATTTTGCAACTGCGAGGACTTTGCTACTAGACTTGTCTCATAGATGAATCAGCTAGGGAAAGCGCCATCACATGCCTACACTTGCCAACTACACACAATTTGAAGGCCGCTATTGGGATACCGCCTCCATCCGCAACGCGCTGGATTATCAGGGCGTCAAAGCGCCGCATACCGGCGAGCCATATACGGAAGCCATGCTGCTCGGCATAAGCGGCGGCGTGACATTCGGCTATTTCACCTTCCACTACAAGGGCTACGATCCGCAGGTCAATCTGCTGACGCGCAATACCTTCGATCCCATGGAGCGCATCTACGACCGGATGAAGCTGCCGCGGGAACTGCGTCAGAGCGCCAGCGCGGACAAGGGGCGCCAAAACCTCATCCGCGCGCTGGAAGAAGGCTACGCGCCCATCGCCAGCCCGGATGGGTCCCTGCTGCCCTACAATGCCACTCCCTATGATGACGCCAACTGGTACACTATGCCGCTGGTCATATACGGCTACGAGCCGGATATCGGTGAAGCATACATCTCCGACCGCAGCCGCGTCCCTTTGACCGTGAGCACGGAAGATCTGGACAAGGCGCGGGCGCGCATAAAGAAGGATCGGCAGCGTCTCACATTGCTTGGCGCTCCGGACGATGCGGGATTGCCGGCCGCAATCCGCCAGGGCATCGCCGACTGCGCCGCGCTGATGACGGAAAAGCCGCCCAAGGGATCAGCCAAGAATTTTGGCCTGCGCGCGCTGCAGCATTGGGTGGAGATGCTGGAAAAGACGAGCAAGGGCAGTTGGGCGAAAGAATACCCCGGCGGGCGTCCGCTTTTTGCCGCCTTGACCAGCGCCTATACCTTCCTGGGCCCGGCCTTCGGCAAAACGGTCCAAGCCGAGCGCGATGTCTACGCCGATTTTCTTGACGAGGCGGCGCAGGCGCTGAACCATGCGGAACTGAAGAGCGTCGCCGAACTCTATCGCGCCGCGGGCGCAGCCTGGGAGGGCTTGCTCATGAGCTTGCTGCCGGCGGGCGCGCCTATGCTTGGCGAAGCGCGCGAAGCCATCGACCGCAAGACCGATTTGTTCATCGAGAGTGGCGCGGAACACTTGGACGAGATCGTCAGTTGCAATGAGCGGCTGGATGCGCTCAAAACCGAGGCGGAGGCGGACTTCCCGCTCGGCGACGGCGAGATCGCGGACCTGCGCGCCGATATTCGCGAGAAGGTCTTGAACGTTCATGATGCCGAAGAAGCGGCGGTGCTGGCGTTGAAGGCGGCGCTTGCCTGAATGCGCCCGAAAGCTGCAACTCAATCGCCTCTGGACATATAGTCCTCGATAAAGCGGTCGAGGTCTCGGCGGTTGTTCTTCCGCAAAGCCTCAGTGAGTTCCACCAGGTCGAAGACATCAGCGCGAATATCGGGAAAGAAGGGATTCTGGCTGCGATGCACACCGGACCATTCCAAGGCGTAGTGGCTAAGGAGATCGCCAAGTTGCCGGCTGGCCAAGCTGCCGAAGATGAATGATTCGCGGCAGGCGGGCAAGGGCGTCCAGGTTTCCGCGCGCCAACTCAGCGTGTGGTGAATGTATTCGCCAAGCGCTTCAATCGTCTCTTCCGGGAAGGATGGAAAGAGATGGCGGTCAAAAGTGTACTCGTACAGAATGTTCAGCTCGGCTTCGGTACAGCGCGGCAGCGGGCTGTCAGCCGAATTTGGCGTCTGCTTCCGCGCGCCGCTGTCGATGAGCGCCGCGATGTTTTCGCGCGCACGCTGCAGTGTCGTCCGCCCTTCAGATTGGAGCGCGATGTAGGGATTCTCGTCGTCGGCGACATCATGCAGGCGCAGCGCGTCAACCGCCGAAATGTCGCTGGCAATCTGGTGGATGAGGAAGCCGAGCTGAATGGCTTCGGAGCAGATGGGCATGCCCGCCCAGATTGTTTTGCGCCATTCCAGCTTCTGCCTGATATAGCCAAAAAAGCCCAGCCTATCTCTGCTGACGCTCTCATCGTCGATGATCTTGGCATATTTGGGCAGGCTCTCTTTTAAGCCGCGCAGTTCTGCATCTGAGCAAAGTGGCATGCGGTTCGAATAGGGCGTGACCGCTTGGACCGTGCGATCTTCGTCCGTCAGCGCGGAAACAATCGCCTGCAGCAGGTCACCACCGCTGAGGACGGCCCCCAATACGGGAATATTGCTGGCGATGTTTTCAGCCAAGTCGTATGCGGGCAGGGCATCAAGCTCAAATACGATGACGCAGCGCGGTAGTCTGGATACCGTGTCTCGCCGCCACTGGATGCGCTTGTCCACATAATCGCGCAGGCCAGCGGGCTCGGCTTTGAGGTTGACAGCCTCGCCAATGAGCGCCGTGAAACCCGACAGCGCAGTCGCTACCGTTTCCGTTTGCTCTGCCGTGCAGCGCTGGCTATGCGAGTCGAATTGACCCGTATGCTGCGGGCGCCATTTGAGTGGCAGTTCAGCAAAGATCTCGCTCAAACGCGCGCTCAGCAGGGTATCGCCGGCGATAATGTCCGCCAGCTTGTCCTCGGCGATAGCCGGGACATCGAATAAGAGTTGGTCGCCCGCGGTGCGATAGATATGTAGGCCGATTTCGAAGGCTTCGGCGCAGTTGGGCAGTTGCGGCCAACTGTCGCGCCGCCATTCAATTTGCGCATCGCCAAATGCCGCCAGCGCCTCAAGCGAGTCAATGCCTTGACCCGCGTCCAGCACGCTATGGTATTCGGTCAATATGCCAGAAAGCTTGTCAAGCTCGTCGCCGTCGCAGGCCTCAAGTTGACCGCCGAAATCCCAGACGGTTTCGTGCGGACCGCTCTCGATCGCGGTTGCTTGCAGCAAGTCAACCAGTTCTTCGCTGTTCCCTTGAAAGACATAGAAATACGGATTGGTATCGCGCCCGTAGCCGGCATAGGTCAGCCCAAACAAGGCGATGTAATCGTCCGCGATTTGGCTCATGAGCGCGCCAGCCTCGAGGGATTCCCGGCAGGCTGGCAGCGTCGCCGGCAATTCGTCCCGCCAGCCGAATAGCGACTCAGCGATAGTGACAAAGACCCGCATGTTGCCAAAGTCGGTCATTGACTCGCGATAGAGATGATATTGCGCAACTACGATGGCGAGCGCATCCAACTCTGCTGCAGAACAGGCGGGCAGTCGGTGCGGCCTTTGCCAGAAGCGCGAAGCCCCCAAGGTGCCGTAATGAAGGCTTTCAACAATATCGTCGCTCATGGTCAAGCGCTGCATGAATGGATTGGACTCGGCTGGAACGCCGGCTGCGGTATAGGCGATGAAAGCGGAGACATCGCCCGCTGCCTGGCTGAGCGCCAGCGCCATTTCTATGCCTTCCGCACAGTTTGGGAAGCTGGACCACAGCGCCCCCCGCCATTCGATCTCGCCAGCGGCAGTCTCAAGATAGTGCTCGAAACTCTCCACTTGGAAAAGCTCGTCGATCATGGCGCTCAGTTCAGGCAGGCGCGCGCGCATCGCTTCCTCCTGATGATCGTGGCAGGAATACCAAACGCCCGGCAAGGGCGCTGGCTCGTCAGTGGCGCTGTTGATCTTGGCGAAAATGGCCTCAGTTCTGTCAAGGTTGCGATTGAATATGTCCACATAGGGATTGGTTTCGAGGTCTGTGCCCGCCCAGAAAAGCGCGGTCCCGGTAGTCACATCGGCAACGGCTCGATTCATAAGCCAGAGGAGCTCCACCGCTTCCCGACACGGGGGGACAAGCTGCAAGCCGTCTCGCGCCGGATATCGAATAGAGCCATCGTCCTGTGGCTCGACTGTACGTCGCGCCCATTTTTCGCGCCAGGCGAGTTGAAGCTCGGCCAGAGCCACCAGGTCATCGTGTGACTCAATGTGTGAGGACTTGTCAATCATATGCTCGTATTCCGGCTGCAATGGCGCCAGGCTGGCAAGCCGAGCGTCGGTACAGGCGGGCAGAGCGCCATCTTCGGGCTTCAACTTGTATCGCCGTTCGCCGCTGTCTCTCAGGGCTTGCTGTTCGTCGACCAGTTCTGTGAAGCGGTCGGGATAGAACGAGTCCGCAGTAATTGCTCGCAATGGGTTGTACTCGGCCAGGACGGCCGGGTCGGCGTCGACTTTGGCCCGCAAGCCAAAGTCCATAGCTTTGTAGGCAGCCCGCAGGCTAAGCTCGCGCTGCGCCCACCACGCCAGTTCGATGGCTTCGGCACAGCGCTCGTTGATGCCCCAGGCACGATCACGCGAAGGCAAATGCGATTTGGCGAACTCGACGAGTTCTTCCGCCGTTTCCACGTCTTCCAGCCAGGAGAAATAGGACTTGTAGAAAGGCACGGACACCAAGCTGGTAGTCAACTCCGATTCCCAGCACTGCGGATAGTCATCTTGCGCATTCGACATTGGGATGATCGACAGTAGCAGGGCGAGACATAAGAGTGCAATCTTTCGCATGATTGGCCCTTGTCAGTTTGGCGAACAGGTTCAGCGAAATTATGTCACTTATACTTGACATGGGCTAAGGACTGTCGCAGATCGTAGGCATAGCGCAGGAAACTGTCGCCGGTTTATTTTAACGCGCAGGCACAGGCTGCTGTTGTAATATTATGTGGACTTGCGGTATTATCCGCTTGAATTCCACAGTATTACTGACCAACTATTCGCAGCAGGAGATAACTAATGAGCGAGAAACTTTCGAGGCGGAGTTTCCTCAAGATCGCGGCGACCACAGGCGCAGCGACAGGCATCGCCGTTCTCGGCGCGCAGCCGATCGCGGCGCAAGCTGACGGGGTCGAGTTCTCGTTGGCGATGGTGGACTGGAGCGATCCGGTTCAAACTGCTTTCGAAGAGACGATTATTCCGCGCTTCATCGAAGAGAATCCCGGGTCCAGCGTGACCATCAACTGGACCAATTGGGGCCGCTACAACGAAGAGATGACGACCGCTTTCGCCTCCGGCGTGACGCCCGATGTCTTCCAGGGCGGCGCGGTCTGGGCGCCCCAGATGGCGCGGCGCGGCTGGGCCGTCCCGCTCAATGACTTCATCAGCGCTGACGAGGAGTGGGATTGGGACGATTTCCCGGCCGGCTTGCAAGCGGATGTCACCATCCGCGGCGATATCGTCGCCGTGCCTTACCGACAGGATCTGCGCACCCTTTGGTACAACAAGGAGATGCTAGCGGAAGCCGGCTTTGACGAAGCGCCGACGACCTGGGACGAATTCCTCGCTGTGGCGCAAGCGACGACCGTGCGCGACGGCGACGGCTTTGATGTCGAGGGTTATCACTACTCTGACGCCAGCGGCAATTGGCAGCGCGATTGGCAGCCTTTCCTGATGTGGGTGCATATGGCCGATGGCAAGTTCCTCAATGACGACCTGACCACTTGCGCCCTCGATCAGGCCGGGGCGCTTGAGGCGCTTGAATTCCTAGTGGCGCTGGTGCACGAGCATGAAGTGACCTCCTACCCGGGCTTGGATCCTCAGGGTGACCTGAACGTCCTGGCTGGGCGCAACGCCGCGATGCAACTGTCCAGCGCCAATATGGAGCGAGACGTCAATCTCTACGCGCCCGATGAGAAAGAGACGATCTACCCGACGCTCCCGCTTACGGGCAACGTGCAGGCGACGCACTCCTGGGTGAATAAATTCTTCATTTCGTCGCAGACGCCAGACGCGACCGCTTCCTGGGGTTTTCTGCGCTTCATGACGCGCAAAGACATGCTCGAGGTTTACTCGGCATCCAACAACAATACGCCGCCGCGACTGTCCTTGCTGGACGCGGAATACATGTCGGAAAAGCACAAGATCATCCTGGAGTCGGCGGTCTACGCGCGCACTTTCCCGCAGCATCACAATCTGATCGCGCTCTTCCGCCCGATCGCGGCTGAACTTGAGCAGGCGCTGAGCGGCATGAAGGCGCCGGCTGATGCCCTGGTCGACGCCACCGCCGCCATCAACGAGATCATGGCGGACGACTAGCGCGGTGATAACCCCACAAACGGTTTCTTGTAGGGGCGGCACTTGTGTCGCCCACATTTTCCTATCGCGGGCGTTTCGCCCAGACACCTCAATAGCCGGACTCGGCGGGAGCATTGCATGAGCCTTGCGGTGTCTGAAGGGGCGGCTGCGCGCGCTGCAAATCAAGATTGGCGCGACCGCCTGTATCGTTTTTATAACAGCCAGGCATTTGTGGCGTTTCTGTTCTTGCTAGTACCTGTGCTCTTGTTGGCGGCGCTGAAGATCTGGCCTGTCTTCTACAATCTGTATTTGAGTTTCACGCGCTACGAATTGTTCGAGCCGCCGCGCTTCGTCGGCTTAAAGAACTACAAATACGTTTTCACCAACAAGACCGCGTTTCAATCCATCATCAACACGCTGCTCTTTACGATTGAAGCCGTCCCGATCGGCACGGCGCTTGCGCTGATAATCGCCAAACTGCTCGATCAGTCGATCCGCGGACGCGTCTTTTTGCGGACGCTCTATTACTTGCCGGTGGTGAGCTCGGTGGTCGTTTCGGCGATGATTTGGCGCTGGATATACAGCCCGCAGCACGGCCTGCTGAATTACTTTCTGGGTCTCGTGGGCATCCCGCCGCAGCATTGGCTCAACGACCCCAATCTGGCGCTGATCAGTCTGGTCATCGTGACGATCTGGGGCAGCATTGGCAGCAATATGGTGATCTTCCTGGCCGGCTTGCAAGATATCCCGCGCGATATCATCGAGGCGGCCCGCGTCGATGGCGCCAACGCCGTGCAGAGTTTCCTGCAAATCACCGTGCCGCTGATGCGCCCGGTTATCCTCTTCGTAGTCGTCACATTCACCATCAGCATCTTCCGCAACTTCGGCTTGATCTTCATGCTGACGCAAGGCGGTCCTTTCAATCGCACAAACACGATGGTCTGGGAGGTCTATCAGAATGTCTTCGGCTATTTACGCTTGGGGCGCGGCGCAGCGATTTCCGTAGTGATGCTGGTCATCGTGCTCATCCTGACGCTGATCAGCTTTCGCGTCCTGCGCGAGCGGCAAGGAGCCTGATCATGGCGAATCCGTCGCTGACCCGCAATACGCAAGGCAGTTTCTCTACCTGGGAAGCGCGCCTGCCGCTGATGATCACCTACGTTTTTCTCATCATCGGCGCTGTTGTGATGATTATGCCCTTCGTCTGGATGGTGTCGACCTCGGTCAAGCCCGACCGTGAAATCTTTGGCGATATGATCCGGTGGATACCGACCGAGTTGGACCTGCAGAATTACAGCGATGCCTTTGAGCAAACCAATATGCCGCGCATCTTCGCCAATACCATCGTGGTGACGGCGGTTGCGGTGGCTTCGCAAGTGCTGCTGGGTTCGATGGCGGGTTACGCCTTCGCCCGCCTGCGCTTCCGCGGCAAGATGCTGATATTCTTCGCGCTGCTCACCACGATGATGGTGCCCTTCGAAGTACTGATCATACCGGTTTTCTTGCTGATCAAGTTCTTCCCCTTGGCGGGCGGCAACGACATGCTGGGGCAGGGCGGGACCGGTCTCATCAACACGCTTGGCGGGGTGATGTTCCCGAACTTCGTCTCGGTCTTTGGCGTTTTCCTCTTCCGCCAGTTCTATCTCGGCTTCCCCAAGGAGATCGAAGAAGCGGCGATCGTCGATGGCTGCTCGCGCATCGGCGTCTATTGGCGCATCCTGATTCCGAACTCAAAGCCGGTTATGGGTACGATGGCCCTATTCGCATTTCTCTGGTCCTGGAACGACTTCCTCTGGCCTCTCGTTGTCGTGAAAGAGGACAGCCTCAAGACGATTCAGTTGGGTCTTAGCGTCTTTGATCAAGAGCAGGGCACGGCCTGGGCGGAGCTGATGGCGGCTTCGGTGATGGCGGTCGTGCCCGTTATCATCCTCTATATCTTCTTGCAGCGCTTCCTCGTCAGCGGGGGAATTACCAGCGGCATTAAGGGCTAACGAAGAAGTGGGCGAATCTTTTGCCACCGGCGCGCCGAGGATAGGGGGTACACAGAGTCGGCTTTTGCGAAACTGGAATGGAGTCAAATTGGTCAAAGCTGTCTTGTAAGGCTTGTCCGCTACTGCAAATAATACTCAGAGATAACCGGAACAGTACCGAAACAGTATAAAAGAAGAGGGCGGTCCTCGCGAAGCTCAACAAACTACTATGAAATCCGCCAAGTAGTGCTCCCCTTCCCCTAGCTTTCTGGGGATGGGGTAGGAAAAAGGTGCTGGCGAGAGCCAAAAAAACCAGCATGAAAGTCGTGAACATTTGTTCTTCCCTTCCGCTCAAAATGATGATACACTTTCCCTATGGACTTCACTGTCTCATGCGCTCAATCTCGGCTCTCAGCGGATTCCGTCCTCGGATTTCCGC
>JAPOYU010000049.1 GCA_026706395.1 Chloroflexota bacterium | reverse complement strand
CCTGGCCTTCGCGTGATGACCGCGCCATACGCCCCCCCCCCCCCCCCCGTATGCATACTGTATCTATACGGTTGCTCAAAACGCCAAAGAACTGGTGTACTCGGTGGTAAAAAAACGTGACAAGCTCGCTACGGGCGCAATCGCGATGCCCTTGCATATCGGCGGGATGTCCCGTATCGTAATGGCTTGGACAGGCGCGACAAGATGAAGCGGCAGCATGATCAAATTCATGATTCTGTTTCGGCAGCCGGACGATATCGACAAGTTCGAAAATGTCTATCAAGACTTTCTGGCTTTGGTCGAGCGCATGCCGCATATACAGCGGCGACAAGTTGTACATGTCACCGGAAGCCCGCAAGGCGCGCCGGAGTATTACCGGATCCTGGAAATCTACTTCGAGACGAGCGACAAGCAGACCGAAGCGCTGATGTCGCCGGTCGGGCAAGAGGCGGGGGGCGAGCTGAATCGCCTGCCCAAGGATTCATTTCAGCTGCTCATGGCCGATGTCTACGAAGAAGCCGGCGGCAGCAGCCCGCGAGCGGTCGACGATGAGGCGTCTGAGCCGGAAGACACGAGCGCCGCTGACGACGCTGATGAACAGTTGGCTGAGGCGGACTCCGATACCGTCGCCGCGTCAAGCGCCGACTGACAATAGCGCCTTCAAGCCGGCGACAAAGTCTTTCTTCCCGCCATGGGCCGGATGCCGAACTTTAGCGCAGTCGATCCCCTGCGCGACCAGAGTCTCCTGCGCGACATTGCCCACCGCTATGACGGTATCGAAGCGCCACAACTCAAGCACGCGCAGCAAGAATGCCGAACCGAGTTCGATTTCGGATCGGCGCGGTTTGCGATTGCTCAGCGACTGCCCGGCCTTATGCGGATGAAATGGGAAGGTATTCCAGATGAAGGGCAGCGTCTTCAGGTCCGCCAGCGCGCCCCAGACGATTGTCGCCGATTGCTCGCCGTAGACAGCTTCGAATCCGCTGTCGCTAACATCGCGGAAGCCGGCGTCGGCGCCGAACATGTTCAAGGCGGGAAGGCCCTCCAGCATGACTTTGCGGCTGGTCACGGGGATGCCGGTCAAGCGGCAGCCGCGATAGCCGGGCGCTTCCATCAGCAGCAAGGCGGCGGATTTCCGCTCGGACATAGCCCGCAGGTAGAGCCGGAGGTTTGCCCGTCTGATGGCGTTGTCCTCATCGCCCGGCGCGTATTGGTTGACGGCGTCGGCGGTTGCGAGCCGGGTAAAGGACAAATCGACCAATAGCGCGTCAATCTGTTTCTTGCTCGGCGGCATGATCTTTCCCGTCCCGGCGGTCGAATTGAGACTGATTGCGAAGCGATGCGATCATGAAGACGTTAACGCGAATGCAAGACGCCGGTTGCATGTCCCCGGCGGAGTCAGCAACCGGCCGAACACTACTATATAATGAATGCGTGGGGAAGAAACAGGTTTGGTGAAAGCACAGTGCGGTCAGGTCTCGACATGCTTCGTTGGACGATCGGTTTCCTGGTCTTGGTCAGCGGGTTCTTGGTCGCCGGGCAAACCCGTCCGCGCGACTATGCAGTCTCTACTTCCGCCGTAAGCTATGATGCCGACGCAGCGACCGCTATCATTGCCTTCACGGTGGAGAATAAAGGCGGAGACGCGCAGGAAGAAACGGAGATTCTCGCTACGCTGTACCAGAGCGCGGACACAGAGATCCGGGAGACTTTGCCAGCGTTGCTGGCAGGGCAGAAGCGAGATATCGAGATTCACTTTCCAATGGCGGGTCTGCCGCCGAAGGAGATTAGCACTGTCGAGCTTCGAGTGGGTATCGACCAATTTGAATTGGACGGCAGTCCCATCGCTCGGAACAACAGGCAGTTGGTTTACATAAACCCCGAGGATGCGGGCCTTGCCGCCGGCGCAGATTCAGGCATAGGCGCGACTTCGCCGATCTATGACCTGTACCTGCCGCTGGTGAACCTGGGTATAAACTTTGTTGAGGCCGGCCTAGAAGTCAACGGCAGGGTTTATGGCGGCGGCGAATTGCTGGGCTTTGCCGGCGTCATCCTGGTCACGCTGATCTGCCTGTGGCTTTTGAGCCTGGTGCTGCGGCTCATCTTGCGCCGTCCGCCGAAGTTCGAGCCCTGGCAAGCGCCTTATGCTATCGGCGCCTGGACCGACCCCAATTCGGCGCTGGGGCGGCGTCAAGGCTGGCAGATGCACGCGCAGAACCCCATGATTGAAGCGCCGCGCGCGCCGAACCAGGTGGCCGTCATCAAGCGCCTGACGGATGACGGCGGCATCAACCTGGGCAGCTGGAATATACAGGCGGTGCGGACCGCGCAATATGACATTTACGGCCGCATCAGCCGCAGCGAAGTCGTTATGCCGCGGGCCATCAACAAGCGACTGACCCGAATCGCGCAGCGAGGGCCGGGGCTGGACCAGGCGGGATTGCGGAAGGCAATCAGGCCGGTCGCGCAACGTCTGTGCCGGCATGCGCTGGCCGCCATTGAGAAGCAGAACCGCAGTCTGCCACTGGCGCTGGATATGCGTTTTGAGGGTGATCCGGATGTGGCGCGCGTGCACTTCGAATTGTATCAGTATCGCAGCGATGCCTGGCACTTGATCGATGAGTGGGAACCGGAAATGTCGAAGCCGGGCGCGCGTATACCGGAGCATTTTACGTTTTCGCTAAATGGCCAATTGCCGGGCGAGAACTATCGGGAGTTCAAAGCGCGTCTTCGCGACGATGTCACAGAGCTGCTGGCGGGTCTGGTGGGCGAGCGCCATATTGAGGTCGCGCCGGGGTCGAATGATTATGGTCGGGCATCGCCGCATTCCGAGGCTGCTGACGGCGACGCCGGCTGGCCCTCCGCCGGCCCGGATGATGAGACTGACGCGCGCTAGACACATAAGCTACAATCATGCCATTGTCGAGAGTTGCAAGGAGTTGCAGGAAATGTCGGTTTCGATACCTGAAGGTGTAAGAGAGTTGCTCGATCGGCCGGTAGTTGTCGCTATCGCGACCATCAACCCGGACGGCCAGCCGCAGGTGACGCCGGTTTGGGCGAGCCTGGAAGGCGAGCAAGTGTGGATAAACTCGGCCGTCGGACGGCGCAAGGACCGCAATCTCCGCGCCAATCCCAAGGTTACGGTGATGGCGTTGGACCCGGAGAACCCCTTCAATTGGGCGGAGATACGCGGCGAGGTGGTCGAGTTTGATGAGTCAGGAGCGGCGCTGGCGCATATCAACAAGCTATCGGGCATATACGCCGGCAATGAGGACTACTATTCTTTCAATCCCGAGGGCAGGGGCAAAGAGCGGCGAGTCATCTATAAGATCAAGCCCAGCAAGATCAACGCGATGTAGCCCGGTTCAGACGCGGCCCGGGCGCCCGGTGTAATCGCGCAGATAGAGGAAATCGTGCCCGATGCTGCGCTTGCTGAGCTTGGCGATATTGGGCATGGTTCGCTTATAGTGATTGGCTTTGACCCGTTCCCAGATTTTGACGACGAATTCGCGGTCGAAGCCTTCTTCCGCCACTTCGTCGACCGTGTAGCGTTCGTCCACCAGCAGGAAGAGCACCTGGTCGGCTTGGTCATAGGTGAAGCCGAGTTCGTCTTCATCGGTCTGCCCGATCCAGAGATCGGCGGAGGGCGGCTTGTTGATAATAGAAGCGGGCAGTCCCAGAAAGCGCGCCATCTGCCGCACCTGGCATTTGTACAAATCGGCGATGGGATGCAGGGCCACGCCGCTATCGCCATAGATGGTGCTATAGCCCAGCAGAAACTCGGTCTTGTTGCTGGTGCCCATGACCAAGCCGCCCCAAGCCGCGGATTGGTCGTAGAGCGCCGTCATGCGCATGCGCGCCATGATGTTGCCCTGGCGCAGCTTGTTCATCTCGGGAAAGCGCGATATCAGCGCATCCGCCATCTCGCTAATCGGCACGGTCAGATGCGGGAGGCCGAGGTCTTCTATGACGGCTTCGGCGTCGCTCAAGCTCTCGGGCGATGACGTTTGGTAAGGCATGCGCAAGGCGAGCACGTTTGCAGGACCGAGGGCCCGGGCCGATAGATAGGCGGAAACGGCTGAATCGATCCCGCCGGACAGGCCGATGACGGCGCGGGACATGCCGGCCTTGGTGATGCTGTCGCGGATGAACCCGGTGAGGATGCGGGCGCCAAGTTCGGTGTTTATCTTCAAGCGCGGCAGGATCGACTTTGCTGGGGGATGGGTCATCAGAGCACCTTAGTCTTCGTTTTCCAGCGGACGCAGGGAATAATGCGTGATCTGATGCGGATAGCTTTCGTTGACATTCAGGCGCAGGCGCAAGCGCGCCCCGCCCTTTTCCGCTTGTAGAATCAGCCGAATGGCATAATCCTCCGCCGATTCGACTTCCGCCACCTTCAGCCGTCCGTGAAGCCGCCGCGCCGCCTTAAGATCCAGCAAGCGTCTTTCGACCGGATTTTCCATCAGCACCAGGTCGTAGTAGCCGCCGCGCATGAAGCCGCGCAGTTTGCGAAAGTCGCCGTCATTGTAGTAGCGCATTTGGGCGATGAAACGGCGGCCGGCTTTGCTCGCGCCGATCAGCTGCTTTAGGTCGGTCATGCTTTTCGTCTCGTCAAATTCGCTCATAGGGTACCAGCCAAGCCCAAGCGCGAGGCGTATCATAACATAGCCGCTCGGCGGCAGCGAATCGTCTTGCCGCGCGGGGTATGGTAAACATCGCGGACAAATTCTATAGCGAACACTGCACAGGATATAAACCACCGAGTACACAGAGGACACAGAGGGCACAGAGTATTTCATGTTTGCTTACGGAAGTTATCATGTAGTCGGGATTTACCACTTCTTGCCGCGCTAACACATTGCCATAAGCCCTATAGCGGCGGGGTTTATTGGGAGACAGGGCGGCAAATCGGGTATGATAGCCTGGATGGGGCGAGAAATAATCGGGAATGGCTATGTCGGACAGGCTGGCGGAAATACGAGCGGCAATCGACAGCTTTCAGATGGACAGAGCGCGGGCGCTGGCGGCGACAGAACTCGAAGAGGACCCGAGCGCGGAAGCCTACTATCTGGCGGCTATGGCGGCGCTGAAACAGGGGCAGCGCTTGACGTACCTGGAAAAGGCGCTTGAACTCGATCCGGCTCACGCGGGCGCGCGGGCAGAGCTGGCCGGGATACGACGTCCGGATGATGTCCCCTCGGAGCCAGAGCCAAAGCCGGCCCCGAAACCCAAGGCCGAGCCGGAGCCAATAAGCCCAAGCGTTCAGCCCGCCACATCTCAGTTCAAGCTGGCGTCGCTGGGCAAACGCTTCATCGCCATCTGCATTGACGGCTTCATCGTCGCCCTGTTTTCTTTCGCGGTGATGGCGGCCCTGGGCCATTTCGCGCAATTGTACGAGGCGATGTCCAGCCTGGACGAAGCAATCATTGCCGCGGCGATCTCACAGTTTCAGTCGGAGGCGATCCCGGTGAACCTGGTGGTCAGCGGGATTTACAATGTGGTGCTGATGGTCGCATTCAATGGGCAGACGCTGGGCAAGATGGTATTCGGCATGCGGGTGGTCAAGAAGAACGGCGGGCGGATCACGGTATTGGATGCCTTTGTGCGCAATGTCTTCGGCTACACCATCAGTCAGATTTTTCTGCTGGGTTACATGTGGGCGGCGCTGGACGGCGAGCGTCAGGCTTGGCATGACAAGATGGCGGGGACGATGGTGGTTGAGGAGGTGAGGACGGCAATGCGCTGACTACATCTTCATTCCATTTGGTACAATAGTTTGGTGGTTACGGAGTCAGGATACGGCTATGAGTACGATAGAGAGCATCAACTTAATATATCGCGATCCCGATGTTCGAGGAGGCAGACCATGCATCGTCGGCACAGACTTGCGAGTCTTGGATATCGTCATTTCAAAGATATTCTCTGAGCGCACTCCCGATCAATTGGCGGAGGACTACGCGCTTTCGATGGCTGAGGTATATGCGGCGCTGGCGTACTATCACTGCAACAAAGCCGAAATCGATGAGGATATTCGCGATGACTTCAAACGAAGCGACGAATTGGCGCGGCAGGGTCTCAGCCCTATAGAGAGACCGGTCTACGAAGATGTCAACCCAGAACGGGATCTAGCCGCGATCAAAAGCGCTACTGTTGCGCAAGCGGTGGCGACCGCACTGGAAACCCATGCGGAAGCCATAGCCAAGCAAGTTCTGGAACCATTAGAGCAAGAAGTTGAGTGAGGAACCGATCGCGTTCTACTTTGACGCATGCGTGCAAGTTGTGATCGCAAAGCAACTCAAGCATGACGGGATTGAGGCGGTCACGGCGCGCGATTTGAAGAAGCTCCGTGATGATGATCCCAGTCATCTGCAACGCGCGATTGAACAGAACCGAGTGCTTGTTACTTACGACGACGACTTTGTCAAAATGGCGCAGCAGGGTGTAGAGCACACAGGCATCGTATTTGTCCCTACTCGTTACCGCAACATAGGCATCGTTGTTAAGGAACTAAGAATCTTTCAGGCGCGATACACTCAGAATGACGTTACCAATCTCGTCTGGTACTTGACAGACACGTCGTCAAAATAACCGTTAATTACCGGGGCCGTTGTCGCCAAGAGGCGCGAGCGATGACTGGTGTCGAATCCTGACTGGAATTGCCGACCTACCACGGTCAAGAACCGTCGCCTGCTAGTTCCCTCTTCCATACCGCCGGAGGCGCAGGTCGCATTGTTCCTTGTGGCCCATGAAGCCTTCGAGGTCGCAGAGGCGGCTGCCGTATTCGCCGATGAGCAGGCTGGCTTCTTCGGTGACGCGCTGGTAGGTGACGGTCTTGATGAACTTGCCCACCCATAGACCGCCGGTGTAGCGACCGGCTTTTTTGGTCGGCAGGGTGTGATTGGTGCCGATGACCTTGTCCCCGTAGGCGACATTGGTCTCCGCGCCGAGGAAGAGCGCGCCGTAATTGCTCATGTTCTCCAGGAAGTAGTCCGGATTGCGGGTGAGGATCTCGACGTGTTCGCTGGCGATCTCATCGGCGACGGTCACCATTTCTTCGTCGGTATCGACCAGGATGACTTCGCCGTAATCGCGCCAGGCGACGCCGGCCAGGTCGGCGGTGGGCAGGGTCTCCAATTGTCGGCCGATCTCCGCTTCGATGCTTTCGGCGAGGGCCCGGCTCGTTGTCAGCAGGACGGCGGGCGAAGTGGGACCATGCTCGGCTTGGCCCAGCAGGTCGACAGCGCAGAGTTCGGCATCAGCCGTCTCATCGGCGACGACAAGGACTTCGGTCGGTCCGGCGAGGAGGTCGATACCGACCAGGCCGAAGAGCTGCCGTTTGGCTTCGGCGACATAGGCGTTGCCGGGACCAACGATCATATCGACCGGTTCGATGCCGAGGGCGCCATAAGCCATGGCCGCCAGCGCCTGGACGCCGCCGAGGATATAGATTTCATCGGCGCCGCCGAAGTGCATCGCCGCGATGGTCGCCGCCGGGAGCTCGCCCTTGATCGGTGGCGTGCAAGCGATGATGTTTTTGACGCCGGCGGTCTTGGCTGTGACCACGCTCATGTGCGCCGAGGCGACCATCGGGTAGCGTCCGCCGGGCACGTAGCAGCCGACGCGGTTGACCGGGATGTTCTTGTGGCCGAGGACGACGCCGGGCAAAGTCTCGACTTCGATATCGCGCAGAGCGGAGCGCTGGGCTTGGGCGAAGTTGCGGACCTGGGCTTGGGCAAATTTTATATCGGAGACGACCTGCTCGGGCAAGCCGCCGATGATCTGCTGGATCTCAGCGTCTGACAGCTTGAATTCGGGTGGATTCCAATTGTCAAATTTCTGCGAGAGCTCCCGGACGGCGCCGTCTTTGCGCACGTGTATATCGGCCAGGATACCACGAACGACTTCCTGAACTTCAGCGTCCGTGTCCGCTTTCTGCTCGACCGTTACCCCGCGTTTGATGTATCGAATTGCCATAGATTGCCTCGTGTCAGCAGTATCGGTTTAGTCGCGTGAAAACCAAGGTCACAGTAGATGGCACAGGCGGGCGACTCCAGAGCCGCCCCTACAAAAATGCCGTTGATAGGAACGATTCTCGTTAAGCCCGGAGCCGTTCGCTGGCGATGCGGGCGCCTTCGGCAAGCGAGCGCAACTTGGCGTAGGCGATATCGGGATGGATGGCGCCGAAACCGGCAAAGGTGCCGAAGCCGCAGTCGGTGCCGGCGATGACGCGTTCCGCCCCGACGATGCTACTGTAGCGTTCGATCCGCTGGGCAACCAGTTCCGGGTGCTCGATGAAATTTGTGGTGGTATCGAGCGCGCCGGGGATCAGGATTTTGTCGTCGGGGATGTTCGCCTCCGCCCAGGTGGTCCATTCGTGCTGATGGCGCGGGTTGGAGGCTTCGAATTGAATCGCCTGCGGTTTGGCCGCGAGGACAATGTCAATGATCTCGGCAAGATCGACATCGTGATGATGCGGGCCTTCATAATTGCCCCAGCAGAGATGGAGCCGCACTTGATCGGCGGGCACGTTTTCCAGCGCGTAATTCAGCGCCTCGACTTGGGCCCAAGCCGCCTTTTTGAAGGCCGCGGTGTCCACATCGCGGAAGAGGATATGCCGCCCCATCGCCAGATCGGGACAATCGACCTGCAGAATCAAGCCGGCTTCGGTGATCTTCTCGTACTCGACTTTGAGCACTTCGGCCAAGGCTTCGATATATTGCTCTTTGGTCGGATAGTACTCATTGGGCTGGAAGCCGGCGACGACCCCGGGCGATGCCGAATTCATAAAGGCTTCGTCCGCGCCTGATTCTTCTTTGGCCGCCAGTAGATTGGCGATATCTTTCTCCAGCGGGCCTAGGTCTTTGATCGTGATGGCGTCCCTTACGACCGGCCGGTGGTACTTCGGCGTGCCGCCGGCATCGGCAAGGCGCTGTTTGTAAGCGGGAAAATCGTCGAGATCTTGCGGTGTGGCCCGCGGCACATCGGCGACTACGAATCCGGTAAAGCGGTGTCGCATATAGGTGACATAGCTGATTTTGCTCATCTCACCATCGCTGATGATATCGACGCCGGCTTCTACCTGCTTCTTCGCCACTTCGCGCACGGCGCGCTGCATCACGCGGTCGAATTCAGCCTGGTCATATTCTTCGTCCGCATCCTGGGCGAAGAGTTGATCGACGACGTATTGCGGGCGCGGCATACTGCCAACGTGCGTCGTCAAGATTCGTTCCGTACTGGTTTTCATGGTTGCTTTCCCCTCTCTAACGCGGCGGACGAAAGTCCTGCAATTCGACCCCGGTCAGCTCGCGAAATGTCTTCAAGAGATAATCGTTTTGCTGCGCTTTCTGCGTTTCGTAGTCCGGCGGGTGGACCATCTTGCCGCGCGCGTCGGCTTCGTAGCCGTTGTCCCGCGCTTGCGATTCGATCTGCGGCGACCAGTAGGGGTCTTTGCCTTCGTAGACCTTGTGCGATTCCAGCACGGCGAAGAACCAGCCGATCGAGTCGCCGGAATACTCAAAGCTGCGATACATGCCCGGCGGCAGCGATATCATGTCCCATTCGTCAAGAACGAATTCGCCCTCGACTTTCTCGGGATCGTCTTCATTGCCCCAGTAGAAGGTCCAAGGTCCTGCCAGAATGAAGAAGGATTCGACGTAGTCGTGCGTATGCCAGGCGGGACCGCAGCCTGGCGGCGCCCAGGCCATTCCTATCTGGTAACGATGCGGCGCGGTGATGGCGCGTTGAATGCTGTAATCGGGGTTTTCCGCCGCGGTATCGCCAATCACGGCGTAATTCATGCGCATGTGGCCGGGCAGCATGCTGTCGATGAACATGATGGGGATGCCCTTATGCTTGAGCTCTTCAAAGCGCATGATGCGCGCCGCCATGCTCTCTTGCGTCTGTTTCGGATGATTCATGGAATCGCTCTCTCCGCAGAGTTGCGTTAGCACTAACCTTGCGCCGAAGGCTACTGAATAGCCGCGCCTTTGTCAATCAGCGACCGTCATTTTCGCGCGATGATCAGCGTGCTAAAGTTGAAGGGCCAGGGCAGAATGCGTTTGAGCAGTGACCCGGCGCAATCGGCCAGTTGGCTGGTCTTATAGTAACCTGACGCGCGAAACAGCCCGCCAAGCCCCCAAAGCGTGAAAGCGTGGCTGGCAGCTTCGCAGAGCTCCACCTTGAAGCCGGCTTCGGTAACGATTTCCGTAAGCTGCTGACGGGTGTAGGCGCTTTCATAGAAGCTGTCATCGGCAAGCGGTCCTGCGCGAGCGCGCTTTCGTCGATACTGAACGAGCTTGTAGATGAGATTGGGATAGGGAATCGTCAAGACGACTACGCCGCCGGGCTTGACCACGCGATAGGCCTCTTTCAAAGCCGGCAGCATCCCGTGCTCGAAGTGTTCAAGGACGCCAAAGGAAAGATAGCTGCCGAAGCAGTTATCGCGATATGGCAGTTGATGAACATCGCCAGCCGCCAAGGGAAGGGAATCGTCATGGCGATGTGAGGCGCGCAAGGCGTTGACCGCGTAATCCAGACCATGGACATCGTAGCCGAGATTCCGCAGCGTGATGACGATGGCGCTCAAGCCGCTGCCCGCCTCCAGATGCGCATCAGCTTTGGAGAGAAAGGGCAAATAAGCGCGGATTGTTTCCTGGGCCCGGGCGTAACCAGCCGCCTCAAGTTCGGCTTCAATCGAGGCTTTGTCCCAGATGTTTTCCCAGGACTTGCGCGTGCTTGCGTATCGGTCGCCCAGTTGAGTCATTGCAGTCGGTTAAAGGGAGTGGCGGATTTCGAGGACTTGGGATTCATACCGAATTTCATACACTGGATTCACCACAGAGACACAGAGAGCACAGAGATTTTATTTTTTGATGGCATAGAGATTATACATCCTCTGTATTAGACACTCCCCGTCAAATCGCAGTCGTATCGACATCCCAGATGAGCATACATTCGCCGACGAGCATGAGAGACAGCGCCATGAGAATCGCGCCGGACTCTCCCGCCAAGGATCGCGCCAGCTTCAGCGCGGCCGGCAGGTCCTTGCGATAGTGGGCGCTGTTATGCAGGTCCTGCGCGGCTGTCAGCGCCTGTTCGCGAGTTGGAAAGCGCGTATTGGGATTGATATCGGTCTCGGTGATGATCAGCGCCCGGCTCACGTTCGCCATCACCCTATACACGCCGGCGTAGTCACGGTCGCGGGGGATGCCGACGATGGACACGACGGGCCCCCGAAACCGGCGCTGCAAACTCGCGACAAATGACTCCGCCGAGCTAACCGTGATGGCGCCATCGACGTAGATCGCCGGGCAATCGTCGAGCTTTTGCACACGCCCGCGCCACTGGACCTGGGTCAAGCCGAGGCGAACCGTGTCGATCCAATTCGCGTCCAATCGCGTTTCGCGCCGCTCCAGGAGCTCCACCGCCCGGATGGCGAGTGTGGCGTTCTCGATCTGATAGCTACCCAGCATGGGCAAATCAAGCTCGCCGTAGGGATGCAGCCGAATCAACTGCCCATCCTCGCGACAGGCGACCCAGCGCGCCAAGTCCTCTTCGAATAGGCAATCCAACTGCGCCTCCTGTTCAGCGCATTCCCGGCGAATGACGTCTATGACCGCCGGCGCTTGCGTGAGGGTGATCACGCGTCCCCCGCTCTTGATGATGCCCGCTTTGTGCCAGGCGATTCGATCCAGGGTATCGCCGAGCAGAGAGGTATGTTCCAGCATGATCGGCGTGAAGACCGACAGCGTATTCGGCACGACCGCCACATCGTCGAAGCGGCCGCCGCGCCCGACTTCGAGCACGGCAACATCGACGCCGGTCTCAGCAAAATAGCGCAGGGCGATGGCCAGGAATATGCCTTGGGGGCTCAGATACCGCGATTCGTTCAGGTCCGCCGTGATATCGTCAATGATCGGCCGCAAGCCATTGAGAATCCGCAGAAAGTCAGGTGTCGGGATCATGCGCCCGTCCACACGAATCCGCTCGTTCCAGTGAACAAGGTGCGGGCTGGTAACGGTCCCGACGCGATGCCCAAGCGCTTCCAGCAGCTTGGCCATGATGGCGGTGACCGAGCCTTTACCGCGGCTGCCGGTCACGACCACATAGTCGCGCTCGACAGCGAGCAGGTTTTCCCGCTCCAGCAGATTGCGCGTCGGCGTGATGTCGCGTGTATATTCGTCCGGGCCGCGCGGGGCGGAATCCAGACGGCGGCGGGTGGCGAAAATAAAGCGAATCGCCTCGTCCATCGACTGAATCATCGGTGTAGTTCCCCTGTTTTCAGCGGGTAATCATAGCGAATGAAGCGCGCCAACTCTAGAACCGGCTTGCGAACATAAGTGGCGAATTTCAAGGACTTGCGAGGCATAGCGAGTTCTGCACAGGGGGATTCACCACAGAGACACAGAGGGCACAGAGATTTCATTTTTGATTGCAAGGAGACATGATACCCTTAGTATTCACCGCTCTTCTTGCGAAGCCGCGACAGCAGACGCCCGGGAATCGTGCAGCGGCCTTGGCGCCATGCCCCATTTCCCCTTTGTTAATTGTAGCCTTTGGGCTAGATTCTGCTTTGACGCTACAAGTCGAGACTGAGCACTTTGTCTGAAACCGCCACGATCTCCGGCAGGGATGCCCGACGGGCCGCGCGCAATGTGAGCGTGTTGATGCTCGCCAGCGTCATCAGCAAAGGCGCGCTTTACATCTGGCAGATCACGCTGTCGGTCTTGCTCGGGCCCACCGAGTACGGCATCTACGGCACGGTGGGCGGCATGATGGTCACGGCCGCCTCGGTCGCGAGCTTTGGCATGGGCTTGATCGTCATCCGCGATGTGGCGCGCGAGCCGGAGAAGGCGGGCAGGTACTGGACCGCCATGCTCTTCACGCAGACCGTGCTCGCCCTGTTGGCATACGCCGGCATGAACGGATTCGCTATCGGGTACAGCGAGACGCTGCGCGCCTTTGCCGCACTGGCAGGGATAAACATCTTCATCGATCTTTTCGGCAATATGGGTTACGACTTGCTTCTGGCGCAAGAGCGCATGGTGGAGACGTCGCTGGTCGAAGTCCTACATATCGCTCTGCGTATCGCATTGGCGTTGCTGGCATTGAGCGCGGGCTGGGGGCTACTGGGCGTGTATGGGGCAGCCATAGCGTCGGGCACACTTCGATCAATCGTGCTGGTCGGGCTGAATCTGCGCGCGGGCGTTAAACCGCAGCTTCCCGTCGACAGCGCGGTCGCCAAGCCGCTGATCATCAATAGCGCGCCGCTGGCATTGTCGGCATTCTTGCAGCTCGCATACAACCATTCGGACAAGCTGTTGACGACCGGCATACTCAGCGAGACCGTGACCGGATACTTGACGGCCGCCTTCGTCATCAACTTCGGCCTGATCGAGCTCTTCAGCACGTCGGTGTTGGTCGCTGCCTATCCCCTTCTTTCGCGCTACCACGACGACGGGCGCAATCCACTCTTCGGCTTCATGATAGAGAAGCTGGCGCTATATATGTTGCTGGTCGGCGCGCCGATGGCATTGAGCATCAGTATTCTGGCGGACAAGATCATCGTTCCGCTGCTCGGCGAGGCCTATGAACCGTCAGTCGGCATTCTGCGTCTGCTGGTCTGGTTTACCGCGATCACGATTTTTGGAAACGCCTTTACCAAAGGCATGCTGATTCAAAACCGCCAGCGGCGACTGCTGCTGATACGCGCCGTCAGTCTGGCGCTCAACATCACATTGACGGCCGTTTTGCTCAGCAGTTGGGGCGATCCCCGCGGGGCCGTGGCCGCTTCAATCGTTGGCGAAGCGCTGGTCGTCGTCCTGCTATTGACGAGCTTCCGCGCGCTGGGCTGGCAACCCGGGCGCATCGCCCGCAGCGCCCTCCGGCTCATTCCAATCGCACTTCCTAGCGCGCTGGTTATGCTTGCGCTGCGGGAGCAATTCATCGCCCTGCCCTTGCTCGGCGGTCTCGGCGTTTATATCGGCGGCGTCCTTTTGCTGCGCGTATTGAGTTCGGAAGACTGGGACTTGATCTACCGGCTCGCATCGACGCTGCCGGGCGCGGCAAGGCTGCTGCGATTTTGGAAGCGCGATGTGGAATTGAGCTGGTGAGGACATGCGCATCTTGCAGGTCACGCCCTATTATCGACCGGCTTACGCTTTCGGCGGCGTCGTGCGGTCGGTCGAGGGCATGGCTGGGGCGCTATCCGAACGCGGGCATCAAGTGACGGTGTTGACTACAGACGCGCTTAATCAGACGCGGTGCTACGGCGGCTCGCGAGACGAGATGATTGATGGCGTGCGAGTCCTGCGCTGCCGCAATGTGCTGCCTTGGCTGCGGGGTCGCTGGAATCTCTCCACGCCTCGCGGCATGCGCAAAATTGCTGAGAAGATACTACCGTCCGTGGATGTTGTGCATATTCACGAATTCCGGACGATGGAGAATTTGCTTGTTGCGCCGGTTGCTCGGCGCCTTGGCAAGCCGATCGTGCTATCTCCGCATGGGACGCTCAACCTCTCGACCGGCCGCAGTCGGTTTAAGTCAGCCTGGGATCGCCTGCTGAGTCCTGGCATCGCCTTGCGGATAGATCATGTCATCGCCTTGACCGAAACAGAGCTAGCCGAAGCCAAGTCGCTCTGGAGCGGCTTTGGCGCTCGCAAGCGGCCGACAGGATTCCGCGCGATTCCGAACGGGGTTGCTCTCAGCGAGTTCTCTCCTTTGCCCGCTGCGGCAGGGTTTCGCGAGCGCTACCGCATGGGGGATTCGCCGACCGTGCTGTTCCTGGGGCGGCTGCAGGCGCGGAAAGGCGTGGATATCCTAATCAAAGCGTTTCTTGCCGCTGATGTGGCCGATTCGCGCTTGCTGATTGTCGGTCCCGACGAGGGCATGATGCCGCAATTGCGGACCCTTGCAGACGGAGATCCGCGAATCATTTTCACGGGTTATCTGGCCGGCGAGGCGCGACTGGACGCGCTGGCGGCGGGCGATATTTTCGCATTGCCTGCCAACGGCGAGGGGCAGTCGATCGCCGTGTTGGAGGCGATGGCGGCGGGGCTGCCGGTAGTGATTTCGCCGGGCTGCAACATGGACGATGTCGAGGCGGCGGGCGCCGGCTACGTGGTTGAGGCAGCTGTTGAGGCCTTCGCCGATAGCTTGCGCGAACTGCTGCGAGACGGCGAGAAACAGCGGGAGATGGGTGCTCAGGCGCGGCGGTTGGTCGAGGAGCGGCACACTTGGGACAAGGTGGCGGAGGCGTTGGAGGGGGTTTATGAGGGGCTGGTGCGTGAGAATCAACCACGTTAGGAAATGCCTGTGCCTTCCCGCAGCCGGTTCTATCGTAGGCCAGCGTACCAATGCAAATCTTATGTTACGCCATTATCCTTATATGAATGCCATGCGGAAATCCATCTGAACTGTACAATAGAGACAATCCAGCCGAGGCATGCCGCCGCAGGACTGTTCAAGAGCCGAATTCGCCTTTACCGATGGATGATTCGGCGAAACAGATGTGCCGCACTCAAGGATGATCAATGATCCGATTTGACCGATTTACCGAACGGGCGCAGGATGCCGCGGCCCGCGCCTATGAGATACTGCACCGTTACGGTCACTCCCAGGTGGATACCGAGCACATCCTGCTGGCGCTGCTGGAACAGACGGACGGCGTCGTCCCGCAGATACTGGAGCGGCTGGCGGTTGATGTCGGCGCCTTGCGCTCCCGCATCGACGATATCTTGCGGGAAAGCCCGCGCACGGCGACCATTTACGGTCAGGGCACGAACCAGGTATTCATTACTCCTCGACTGAAGAGCATCATAGACCGCGCCAACGAAGAGGCGAACCGGCTGCGCGATGAATACATCAGCACGGAGCATATCTTCCTGGCGCTGCTGAATGAGCGCAATACCGATGTCGCCAATACGATGGCGGAATACGGCATCACGCGCGACCGGGTGGCGGACGCCGTCAAGGACATCCGCGGCGGCCAGCGCGTCACCGATCCTCAAGCTGAGAGCCGCTATCGCACGCTGGAAAAATACAGCCGCGATCTGACCCGTATGGCGCAGGAGGGCAAGCTCGATCCGGTTATTGGGCGCGATGGCGAGATATTGCGCGTCATTCAAGTGCTCAGCCGGCGGACGAAGAACAATCCGGTGCTGATCGGGGAAGCGGGCGTGGGCAAAACCGCCATCGTCGAAGGTTTGGCGCAAAAGATCGCCGCCAACGATGTGCCGGATCTTCTGCTGGGCAAGCGCGTTTTGCGGCTTGACCTGAGCGGCATGCTGGCGGGCAGCCGTTTCCGCGGCGAATTTGAGGAGCGCTTGAAAGGCACAATCGAGGAGATTCAGCGTTCTGAAGGCGAGATCATCTTGTTTATCGACGAGCTGCATCAAGTTGTCGGCGCGGGGGCGGCGGCTGGCGCGATGGATGCCGGCAACATGATGAAACCGGCGCTGGCGCGGGGCGAATTGCAGACGGTTGGCGCCACCACTTTGGATGAGTATCGCCAACACATCGAGAAAGACAGCGCGCTGGACCGGCGCTTCGCCCCGATATTCGTCGAAGAACCGAGTATTGAAGACAGCATCGAGATGCTGTACGGCATCCGCGATCGCTACGAGGCGCATCACAACGTCAATATCGCCGATGACGCGATTGAAGCGGCGGCGCGCCTTTCCGCCCGCTACCTGACAGAGCGCAAACTGCCGGACAAGGCTATCGACCTGCTGGATGAAGCGGCGGCGAAATTGCGCGTCGCGCTTTTCTCCATGCCGCCTGAGTTGAAGAAACTGCGCGAGACCATTGACCAGCTTGCGCTTGAGGAGCAGGCGGCCGGTCTCTCCCGCGATTACGAACGGGCCGCCGACTGCAAGATGCAGCGGATTCAGTTCGAAGAAGAATACGAACACTCGCATCACAAATGGCGCCAGGAGAACACGCTCGACGAGCTTGTGACGGCTGACAACGTGGCGCAGGTCGTCGAACAGTGGACCGGCATCCCGGTGCAGAGCATGCTGGAGACCGAATCGGAGAAGCTTCTGCGCATGGAGGATGTGCTCAAGGAGCGCGTCATCGGGCAAGAGAAGGCGGTTATGACGCTGGCGGATGCGATCCGGCGGGCGCGCAGCGGCTTGAAAGACCCGAAGCGGCCGATAGGATCGTTCATCTTTCTCGGCTCGAGCGGCGTCGGCAAGACGGAATTGGCGAAGGCGCTGGCGGAATTCATGTTTGATGACGAGGACAATCTCGTGCGGGTCGACATGAGCGAATACCGGGAGAAGCATACGGTTAGTCGTCTGTTCGGCGCGCCGCCCGGCTATGTCGGTTATGAAGCCGGCGGCCAGCTGACAGAAGCCATCCGCCGCCGTCCGTATCGCGTGATCCTCTTTGATGAGATCGAAAAGGCGCATCCCGATGTTTGGAGCGCGCTGTTGCAAGTCCTTGAAGATGGCCGGATGACTGATGGGCAGGGTCACGTAGTTGATTTTCGTAACACGGTGCTGATTATGACCAGCAACCTAGGCACCGAGTTCGCCCGGCATGGCGGCGCATTGGGATTCTTGCAGAACGATGAAGAAGCCGTCGCCGACCACCGCAAAATCGAGAAAGCCATGCGTGATACTTTCCGGCCGGAGTTCTTGAATCGCATTGATGAGATCATCATTTTCGAACCGCTGACGCTTGAGG